>DASSPH010000065.1 GCA_035699745.1 Vicinamibacterales bacterium | reverse complement strand
CGACGCGCCGGTCGCCGACATGTCGGTGATGTCGACGCCGTCGAGCGACCACTTGTTGTTGGTCGGGTTGCCGCCGCGCGAGATGTAGTTGGACTGCTGGCCCGACATGTTGCCGCCGATGTTCTCGCGGTCCATCGCGATCCCGGCGGTCTGCTGCAGGATGACCCACGGGTCGCGCGCCGACGGAATGCTCTGCAGCTGCTCGAGCGTGAAGGTCTGCCTGGTGCCGGTCTGCTTGGTGTCGACGATCGGGCTCTCGCCCGTCACCGTCACCGTTTCCTGCACCGTCGAGACGCCAAGCTGCGTGCTCACGTTGGCGGCGAAGCCGACCGTGACTTCGATGCCTTCCTTGACGACCGTCTTGAACCCGGGGAGCTCGAACTTGACGTTATAAGTACCGACGTTGAGGCGCGGGAACTGGAACGACCCCGTCTCAGTCGTAGTCGCTGTCTGCGGCTGCAGCAGCGATGGCCCGGTCAAGGTCACGACGACGCCCGGCAGCACGGCTCCGGATTCGTCGGTCACCTTGCCGAAGATCTCACCCGTCTGCGACTGGGCCCACACCGGCGCCGCGCTGAGCACGAGGGCCAGCGCCGCCAGCATGGCGGTGAAACGCAATCTCATCTTTTTCGTCCTCCAGATGCTGAAACCAACGGATCGACGTGCTGGGCTGAATAGCAGGATGGGTGCCACGGACGCACAGCGTCCGGACACCTGTGACGGGGCTGGTGACGAGATCCTAAGTCGTTAGAAAGAAAAGTCTTCGCAGGATGAGCAGGATCTGGATCCCGCCCGGATGCGGGACGCGGGACACGCCTCTATTCAACGACTTGGATTGAGCGATCCAAGAGCGAAGCGGCACCCGGTCAATTGAAGCCGGCGACGCGCCGGCGCAGCGTCTTCACGTGCTCCCAGATCTGTGCGGATTCGGAGTCCGCCTCGCCGTCCGCGTCGCGATCGGCGACGCCGACGTGCGCTTCCGGCGGCGCGCTGTCGCGCGGCATCAGGCGGAGGTAGGTCTCCAGATCCCTCAGCGCCGCCGCGAAGTCTTCCATGTGATAGGCGAGCAGGCCGCGGTCGCGCAGCTCGGCCAGCGCCGACGGGTCCACCGCCAGCAGCAGATCGGCAATCGCGCGCGCCTGCGGAAACGATCGCATCCGCACGTAGAGGCGCTTGAGGTTCACCAGCATGCGGACGACGATCTGCTGGCGCGTGGCGGTTGCCAGCAGCCGGCGATCGAACGCTGCTTCGTCGCCGACGTGCTGCCGCAGCAGCTGGCGGCAGTCGACTTCGGAGAGCAGCGCGCCCGAGTGAAAGGGGTCGATGATCAGGTCGTCGTCTGCGCCCGCCGGTTCGGCCGGCGCCCGGACGAGGAAATGACCCGGGAAGTTGACTCCTTCCAGCTTCATCCCGGCGCGCCGCCCGATCTCGAGATACACGATCGCGAGACTGATCGGGATGCCAATCCGCCGATCGAACACTTCGTTCAGGAAACTGTTGCGCGGATCGTCGTAGTGCTCGCGGTTGCCGCTGAACCCGAGCTCCTCATACAGGTAGGCGTTGAGCGTCGCGATCAGCGCCCGCGCCCCGGCCGCCGGTTGCCGCCGCAGCCGTCCGGCCGCGGCTTCGCCCATGCGCTCCAGGCGCTGCAGGTACGGCGCCGAATCGAGCGCCGGATACTCGACGCCGGCGATCGCGAACGCGGCGGGCGCCAGCGCTTCGCCCGGCTCGTCGATCGAGCGCAGCAGGTCGTCGGCGATCCGCGGCAGCCGCGCCTGCAGGGACAAAGGCACGAAGGGATTCTACGCTGTCAACTGCCAAGTCCCAAACGCGTACGTCACGCCCCCATCTCCCGCACGAACCGGGCGGTCACTTCGTCCAGCGAGTCAATCACCGCGTCTGCGATCAGCGTCTGCCGCGGGTAGGTGGTGGCGATGCCGATCGTGCGCATGCCGGCGCCGCGGGCCGATTCCAGACCGGCGTGCGAGTCTTCGATCGCGACGCAGGCGGCGGGGGGCAGGGCGTGCAGTTCCGCCGCGCGCAGATACGGATCCGGTGCGGGCTTGCCGTTGTCGGTGTCGCCGGCGGCGACGATGAAGCGGAACACGTCGGAGAGGCCCGCGCCGCCGAGCATCAGCTCGATTTCGCTGCGCCGCGCTCCCGACGCGATGCCGAGCGGCCATTCCGCGGCGAGGCGCCGCACGCACGCCGCCGCGCCCGGATACATCACGTCCGCCGACGACACCAGCGCTTCGAAACGCTGCGCCTTCTCCTGGATCAGCAGCTCGATCTCCTCGTCGCCGAGGAGCAGCCCGTAATCGATCGCCACCTGCCGGAAGACCCCCTCGTCGTCCGAACCGAGATAGCGCTCGTAGTACCGCTCGGTGGTGATGTTCACCCCGGAGGGGCCGAGCAGCTCGCGGTACACGCGGAGGTGCAGCATCTCTGAGTCGGCGAGCACGCCGTCGAAGTCGAAGACGATTGCCTTGATTGGCATGTGAGGACTGCCTGGGATCTGCGGGTAGCTCCGGGCTCAGCCCGGAGATCTCTTCTGTTGCGCGAGGCGCTCGCCGGCCCGGATCGGGACCTTCAAGCGGCTCTGCGGCGGTGGATACGGGCAGTCGTACGCCGGATTGAACAGGCAGAACGGGTGATACGCGCGGTTGAAGTCCAGCTCGTAGACGCCGGACGCGGTGCGTTCGAGGTCGAGATACCGTCCGCCCGGATAGGTCTCGATGCCGTTCGTGAGGTCGCCGAAGGGCACGAACAGCCGGCGTCCGGTGCGGTCGTTGGCCTCGGCGAACGCGCCCAGGGACAGGGCCTGTCCTTTGACGGTGAAGGAGAGCGTTCCCAGCTGACGCATCTGGCGGCGCTGCCCGGTGGACGTCGGCATCTCCACGGCAGCGCCCGCCGGCGCCAGCTCCAGGCTCGCGGCGACGCGGTATTCCGGGTCGATCGGAAAGTACGGCAGCGGCGGGAACGACGCCCGGCGGTCGGCCGGGACGGGCGAGTCCGGCGATTCGCGCATGAACCGGTCCTTTTCGGCATGCCACGCCGCGATCTGCTCGGGATACGGCACAGGCGGCTTCGAGCACGCCGCAATCCCGAGCAGCACGGACAGCACGATGACGTCTCTCAGCAGCCTTCGCACCTGCAGCACCTTCGCGTGGTATCTATATCTTCTCTCATGAAGTCCTGCGCGCTCGCCGTGGCCGTGATCCTTCCTCTCGCTGCCTGTTCGCGGGACCGCGGTGTCTCCGCCGCGGAGAACCAGAAGCCGCGCCCGGTCACCATCGAAGCCGCGCAGGTCCGCGACGTCCGCCGCCAGGTCGACGTCGTCGGCACGCTTGCCGCGCGCGAGGAGGCGGTCATCAGCGCGGAGGTGGCGGGCCGCGTCTCGCGGCTGGTTCACGACCTGGGGGACCGGGTGGCCGCAGGCGCGCCGCTGCTGGAGCTCGACCAGGAGAAGCTGCAGTACCGCGCCGAAGGACAGCGTGCCGCGCTCGACCAGGCGCGCGCCCGGTACGGCGCGTCGGACGACGGCACGCTGCCGCCGCTCGAGCGCGTGCCTGCGGTGGTCAGCACCCGGGCGCAGCTCGCCGACGCGCAGCAGCAGCTCGAGCGGGCGAGAAACCTCGCCGCCCGCAATCTCATCTCGAAGTCGGATCTCGAGACGGCGCAGACGCGCTACGACACCGCCCGGGCGGCGCACGACCAGGCGCTCTCGTCGGCGCGGCAGCTGCGCGCGGACATCGAGGCTCAGAGCTCCTCGCTGCGGCTGGCGCAGCGCGAGTTGCGCGACGCCGTCATCCGCGCGCCGTTCGACGGCTACGTCGCCGAGCGGCTGGTGTCCCCCGGTCAGTTCCTGCAGCCGCAGACGCCGGTGATGCGGATCGTCCGGCTCCAGCCGCTGAAGTTGACCGCAGAAGTGCCGGAGAAGTTCGCGCCGTGGATCGAGACCGGACGCGACCTGGCGATCCGCGTGGATGCCTTCCCGCGCGAGACGTTCACGGGGCGGGTGGTCCGCATCTCGCCGGCGGTGAACCTCAAGTCGCGCGCGTTCGCCATCGAAGGCGAGGTGCCCAACACGGACGGCCGGCTGAAACCGGGGACGTTCGCTCGCGTGCAGATCGCCACGGATCACGTCGACCGCGCCGTCACCGTGCCGGTGTCCGCGGTGCAGAGCCGCTACGGCACCAACCGCGTGTTCACGGTGCAGAACGGAATGCTGGTCGGCAGGGAAGTGGTGCTCGGCGATCGCCTCGGAGATCGCGTGGAGTTGGCCAGGGGGCTCGATGCCGGCACCGGGGTGGTTTCGAGCGACGTCGATCAACTGGCTGACGGCATGCGGGTCGTGGCGAAGCACTGATCGAGGGGCGAGGGGCGAGGGGCGAGGGTCGAGGATCGATGTCGATTGCTGATTTCTGCGTCAAGCGCCCGGTCTTTACGACCATGCTCGTCACGCTGTTCGTCGTGATGGGGGTGTTCTCGTTCCGGGATCTCAGCGTCGATCTGCTGCCGAAGGCCGACCCCGCTGTGGTGCAGGTCTCGATCAACCTGCCTGGCGCGAGCCCGGAAGAACTGAACAGTGCCGTCGTCGAGCCGACCGAGCAGTCGCTGAGCAGCATCTCGGGCATCGACGAGATGAGCGCGGTCATCCGCGAGGGGAACGCGCGCATCACGCTGAGGTTCGTGCTCGAGCGCGACATCAACGACGCGGCGCAGGACGTCCGCGAGAAGGTCGCCCAGGCGATGCGGGAGCTGCCGCCCGAAGTGCAGCCGCCGATCATCACCAAGGTCGATCCCGATGCCGACCCGGTGGTCAGTTTCGCGCTCTCCGGCTCGCTGCCGGTGCAGGCGCTCACCGAGATCGCCGACAAGCAGATCCGCCGGGCGATCGAGACGGTGGACGGCGTCGGCGAAGTCACCATCTCCGGCGGCCAGCCTCGTCAGATCCACGTCGTCCTCGACATCGAGAAGCTGAACGCGCACGGACTGACGGTCGACAAGGTGCGCGACGCGCTGGTCGCCGAGAACGTCGAAGTGCCCGGCGGCTACATCCCGCAGGGCGACGCCGAACTGACGCTGCGCACGCTCGGGCGCGTCGAATCCACGGACCAGTTCGAGAACATCGTCGTCGCCCAGGCGGGGCCGACGCCGATCCGCATCCGCGACGTCGCCACGGTGGAGGACACGACGGCCGAAGCGCGGACCGCGGCGTTCTTCGACGGACAGCGCACGCTGGTGATGGACGTCAGGAGACAGTCCGGCCAGAACACCGTCCAGGTCGTCGAGGCGGTCCGCGCCAAGCTCGATCAGCTGCGCCGGGCGCTTCCGGCGGAGGTCAAGGTCACCATCACCCGCGACGACTCGCAGTTCATCCGCGCGTCGATCGCCTCGCTCGAGGAGCATCTGCTGCTCGGCAGCATCCTGGCGAGCCTCGTGATCATGGTCTTCATCCGCAACATCCGGGTGGTCGTGGTCGCGTCGCTGGCGATCCCCGCCTCCATCATCGCCAGCTTCGCGCTGATCCGCGCCGCGGGGTTCACGCTCAACAGCATGACCCTGCTGGCCCTGACGCTCGCCGTCGGCATCGTGATCGATGACGCGATCGTCGTGCTGGAGAACATCTTCCGCCACATGGAAGAGGAAGGGACGCCGCCGTTCCAGGCGGCGATCGACGGGACCAGGGAAGTGACGCTGGCGGTGGTCGCCACCTCGGTCTCGCTGATCGTCATCTTCCTGCCGGTCGCGTTCATGACCGGCTACACGCAGCGGTTCATCTATCCGTTCGGCTTCACCATGGCGTTCGCCGTCATGGTGTCGCTGCTGGTGAGCCTCACGCTGACGCCGATGCTGAGCGCGCGCGTGGTACGCACCGACGGCAAGGTCCATCGCCACGGCGAAGGGGCGTTCGGGCGGGTCGACCGGTTGTATCGCCGGACGCTCGACTGGTCGCTCGATCACCGCGGCATCGTGATCGCGGTGAGCCTGCTGGTCTTCGCGTCGAGCTTCGTCCTGAGCCGCCTGATCGGGCGATCCTTCCTCCCCAACGAGGACATGGGCGAGTTCCAGCTCGTCATCGACACGCCGGAAGGCACGTCGCTGCAGGGAATGGAGAAGACCGTCCTCGGCCTGACCCGCCCGCTGCTGGCGATCGACGGCGTCGCCCACGTGATGCCGACCATCTTCGAGCGCGTCAATCACTCGCACATCTTCGTGCAGCTCGAGCCGCTGGACGAGCGCAGCCGCACGCAGGAGGCGATCGCGGCGGACGTGCGGCAGTTGATGACCGCGTACCCGGGCTACAAGCCGACGATCGTCATGCGCACGCCCATCGGGGGAGGAGAGTCGGCGTCGTATCCCATCCAGGTGAACCTGATGGGGCCGGATCTGCGCCAGCTCTCCGGCTACGCGCTGGCGCTGCTGAAAGACGTTCAGGCGATGCCGGCGATCAGCGACTCGAAGGCCGTGGTGAACCTGTCCAACCCCGAGCTGCGCGTCGCGGTCGATCGCCAGCGTGCCGCCGACCTGGGCGTCCGGATCTCGGATCTCGCGCGGGCGCTCCGGCTGATGGTGAGCGGCGAGGACGAGATCTCGACATACCGCGAGAAGGGGGAGCGCTACCCGGTGACGATCCGGGTCCGCCAGGACCAGCGGTCCGACATGCAGGCGATCGGCGGCCTGATGGTGCCGTCGACGCGCGGCGAGCCGGTGCGCGTGGACAACGTCGCGGCCATCGAGCGCGGCTTCGGCCCGACGGTGATCCAGCGTCTCAACCGCCAGTTCTCGATGGCCATCTTCGCCGACCTCAAGCCGGGGAACCCGCTCGATCAGGCGCTCGCGCAGATCGGCACTCACGCGCGGGCGCTGAAGCTGCCGCCGGGCTACGGGTTCCGGTTCGGCGGCCAGTCGAAGCTGCTCGACGAGACCACCACCAACATGATCCTGGCGATCGCGCTCGCCAGCGTCTTCATCTACATCGTGCTGGCGATGCAGTTCGAGAGCTTCGTGCAGCCGCTGGTCATCATGACGGTGCTGCCGCTGTCCGTGCCGTTCGCGCTGCTGACGCTCTACATGACGGGACGCGTGCTGAACCTGTGGTCGGCGCTCGGCGTGCTGCTGCTGCTCGGGATCGTGAAGAAGAACTCGATCCTGCAGGTGGACTACACCAACGTGCTGCGGCGGCAGGGGCTGCCGATGCGGGAGGCGCTGCTGCAGGCCTCCGAGACGCGGCTGCGGCCGATTCTGATGACGACGGCGGCGATCGTCGCCGGGCTGATCCCGACCGCGCTCGGCGTCGGCGCCGGCGCGGCGCAGCGCGCCGACATCGCGGTCACGATCGTCGGCGGGCAGTCGCTCTGCCTGTTCCTGACGCTGCTGCTCGTCCCGGTCAGCTACTCGCTGGCCGAGGAAGGCATCGAGCGCGCGAAGCTGTTCTGGCGTGCCCGCCGGACGGGGGCCGTCGAGACGTCGGCGTACTAGAACACGTACCCCCTGCGCTCTACCGTCGCCTCGGCCAGCTGACGCCGCAGCGCGATCGTGTTCGCCGGCGTGACCTTCAGCAGCCGGCGCAGCGCGGCGAGCAGCGTGCGCAGCGTGTCCCCCTCCGCCATGGCGGCGAGCGCGGTCTTCGCCGACGCGTCCACCCGCGCGGCCGCATCGTTGACGAAGACGCGCGCGGCCGCTTCGTGCCATTCGACTCGCTGACGCTCGCTCACGGCAGGCCCCGAGGACTGCGACGCTCGGAGCACGGCGCTCTCGCTCGCGTATGTGTCGATGACGATGTCGGCGGCGGCGATCAGCACTTCCTGTTCGTCCTGCAGCCGCGTGCCGTAGGTCTGCATCGCGGTGCCGAGCACCATCAGCGCGACCTTCTTCATCGCCGCCACCGCCCGCCGCTCGGCGTCGAGCGGCGCGTCCGACGGCGCCTCCATCGACGGCGGCGCGAGCATCTCGTCCATCAGCTTCTTCGCCGCCGGAATCAGCGGCAGCCCGCCTTTCAACGCCCGGCGCGCCAGCATGCCGGGAATCAGCATGCGATTGATCTCGTTGGTGCCTTCGAAGATGCGGTTGACGCGTGCGTCGCGGTAGTGGCGCTCGGCCGGGTAGTCACGGACGAAGCCGTTGCCTCCGTGAATCTGCACGTTCTCGTCGAGGATGAAATCGAGCGCCTCGCTGCTCGCCACCTTGAGAATCGACGCCTCGATCGCGAACTCTTCCAGCGCGGCCAGGATCTGTTCGGGGGCATGGCCGTCCTGCAGCGCGGCGTCGATCAGTCCCGCGGTGCGGTACAGCATCGCCTCGACGCCGTAGAGCCGCGCCGTCATCTCGCCGAGCTTGTGCTTGATCGCGCCGAACGACGCGATCGGCTTGCCGAACTGCTTCCGCTGCGCCGCGTAGCGCGCCGCCTCCTCGATCGCCAGCCGGGAGCCGCCGCTGCACATCGCGCCGAGCTTCAGCCGGCCGTAGTTCAACGTGTTGAACGCGATCTTGTGCCCCTTGCCGACCTCGCCGAGCAGGCTCTCGGCCGGCACCTTCGCGTCCTGGAGAATCAGCGGCGTCGTCGACGAACCGAGCAGCCCGCACTTGTGCTCTTCCTTGCCGGTGCTGACGCCCGGGAAGCCGCGTTCGACGATGAAGGCGCTGAAGTGTTCGCCGTCCACCTTGGCGAAGACGATGAAGAGATCGGCGAAGCCGCCGTTGGTGATCCACATCTTCTCGCCGTTCAGCACGTAGCCGCCGTCCGGCGCCTCGACGGCCCGGGTGCGGGCGCCGAGCGCGTCGGACCCCGAGCCCGACTCGCTGAGCGCGTAGGCGCCGACCATCTCGCCCGAGACGAGCGGCGGCAGGTACTTCGCCTTCTGCGCCTCGCTGCCGAAGCAGAGGATCGGAGTGATTGCCAGGCCCGTCTGCGCCCCGAAGGTGGTGGCGAACGACGCGTTGCGGCCGACCGCCTCGCCGACGACGACCGACGAGACCTTGTCGAGGTCGAGGCCTCCGTAGGCGTCGGGAACGTCGGTGGCGAGCAGGCCGACTTCGGCGCCGCGGCGGACCAGCGTGCGCGCGAGCTCCCAGTCCTTCTGCTCGAGCCGATCGGTCATCGGCGTGACTTCCTTGTCGATGAACTCCGCGGCCGTCTGGCCGGCCAGCCGCTGCTCGTCGTTGAGCCGCTCGCGGGTGAACGCGCCCTCGGCCGGCGTCTCTTCGATCAGCCACGAGCCGCCTTTTGGTGTCGCTACAGTGGTGGCCATGTCAACTCCCAAGTTCCAAGTCCCAACGCCCAAGTAACGCCCAACTCCCAACTCCCAACTCCCAAAACTCCCAAACGGGTGGTCAGCAGCGTTCGAACAGACCAGCGGCGCCCATGCCTCCGCCGACGCACATGGTCACGAGGCCGTACCGCGCGTTGCGGCGCTGCATTTCGTAGAGAATCGTCGTGGTCAGCTTCGCGCCCGTGCAGCCGAGCGGATGGCCGAGGGCGATGGCGCCGCCGTTGACGTTCAGGCGCTCCGGGTCGATTGGCAGCTCGCGCAGGCAGGCCAGCGCCTGCGCCGCGAAGGCTTCGTTCAGCTCCACGAGATCGATGTCGTCGAGGCGGACGCCGGTCTGCTTGAGGAGCTTGCGGACCGCCGGCACCGGGCCGATGCCGAACTTCTCGGGTTCCACCCCGGCGGTTGCGAACCCCACGAACCGGCCCAGCGGCTTCACCCCGAGATCGCGGACGCGATCGCCGCTCATCACCACGACGGCCGATGCCCCATCGCTGGTCTGCGAAGAGTTGCCCGCCGTCACCGTGCCCTTCTCGCGGAAAGCCGGTTTGAGCCTGGCGAGCGCCTCCGCCGACGTGTCGCGCCGCGGACCTTCGTCGGCGTCCAGCATCCGCGCGGCCCCGCCGCGGAGCGGCAGCGCCACCAGTTCGTCGCGGAAGCGCCCCGCATCCATCGCCGCCACCGCGCGCTGGTGGCTCCGCAGCGCGAACGCATCCTGCTCTTCCCGCGAGATGCCGAAGTCGCGCACGTGGTTCTCGGCCACGAGTCCCGTCGTCAGATACACGTCGGGATAGCTGTCGACGAGCGCCGGGTTCGGCGCGATCTTGTTGCCGCCCATCGGCACCATGCTCATCGACTCCGTGCCGCCCGCCACGATGGCATGCGCCGCGCCTGCCATGATGCGCTCCGCCCCATAGGCGATGGCCTGCAGGCCCGACGAACAGAAGCGGTTCACGGTCACGGCGGAGGCCGTGATCGGGATCCCCGCCCGCAGACTGGCGATGCGCGCGACGTTGAGCCCCTGCTCCGCCTCGGGCATCGCGCAGCCGAGGATCACGTCCTCGACGTCGTCCGGATCGAGCGCCGGCACGCGCGCCAGCGCCTCCTTGATCACGACCGCCGCCATCTCGTCGGGCCGCGTGTAGCGAAGCGCGCCGGTCGGCGCCTTGCCGACCGGCGTCCGTACCGCACTGACAACGAATGCCTCAGTCATACTCACTCACTCCGCTGGGTCGCCCCATCGAAGTCCTTCAGCAGGTCCTCGAGGGCGTCGCCGACCTCCGTGGTGTGGCCGTCGAACAGGTGGTCCGCCATGTCGATGACGACCAGCTCCTTGGGCTCGGGCAGCGCGCCGTAGAACTTCCACATGTCCTGCACCGGGCAGATCTCGTCGGCTTCGCCGTGGACGAAGAACTTGGGCTTGGTGCTCACGCGGGTGTTGGAGAAGTCGTAACCCGTCCTGGTGACCGGAGGCGCAATGCCGATCAGCACCGTGACGCGCGGATCCGCCGCGCCCGTCTCGAGCGCGATCCAGGAGCCGAACGAGAACCCGGCGGACCACAAAGGCAATCCCGGATACTTCCGCTCCATGTAGTCGAGCGCCGCCGTGAAGTCCTCCTTCTCGCCCGGTCCTGCATCGAACGCGCCCGCGCTTCCCCCGACGCCGCGGAAGTTGAAACGGAGCACGGCGCATCCCGCGCGCACCAGCCCCTTCGCCCCTTGATACACGGCCTTCGTATGCATCGTCCCGCCGTGCGTCGGCAGCGGGTGGGCGAAGACGACCGCGGCCCGCGGCGCCCCTTCGGGGGCGTCGATCACGGCCTCGAGCCTGCCGGCCGGTCCGCTGAGATCATGAATGGTTGGCATGAATGAATTCGTTCACCAGCGCCGCGAACCGCCGCGGTTGCGTCAACACTCCTTGATGTCCCGTCCTGTCGACCATCACGTAACGGGCCCCTCTGATCAGTTCCGCGTAGCGCCGGGTCGAGTCGACCGGCACGACCCGATCGAGGCGCGGCTCGCCCGTCACCACCAGCGTCGGCGCGGCGATGCGCGCGCAGTCCGCGGCGAGATCCAGCGTCTCCAGCAATCGTACCCGCCCGGCCATCAGATGCGGCAATGCCGGGTAGCGCAGCGCGAGCACGGCGTATCGAACGACGAACCACAGCCGCGCCCGCCACGTCGCGAGTGCGCTGACGATCTCGGGCGCCGTTCTGGTCAGCGCCCCGACGGCAAACGCGGGCAGCGACAGCCACGGCCTCGCCGCATGGCCCGCCTGCACGGCCGTCGGTTTCCAACCGGGTCCCGGTGTGGAGACGATCACGAGCCTCGTCACCCGTTCCGGGTACTCCGCCGCGAATCGTGCCGCGACGGCGCCGCCGAACGAGATGCCGCACAGCGCCGCCGATTCGAGCCCCGCCGCGTCCATCACGTCGCGCAGCTGCGCGACGTAGTCCTGCATCGCCGCCGGCACGCCCAACCGCCGTCCCGATCCCAGCTCGCCGCACAAGCTGTATGTGACGACGCGCGCGCCGCGCGACAGCTCGCGCACCAGCTCTCTGGTGAACTCCCAACGTCCCGGCAGCGCCTGGACGACGACGATCGGTGTTCCACGTCCGCGATCGATCACGTTCCCAGGGGCGGACTCAGTTCCGCAGCGGTTTGCCGGTCTTCAGCGTGTGGCCGATCCGCTCCAGCGTCTTGCGTTCGCCGCACAGGCTGAGAAACGCCTCGCGCTCCAGATCGAGCAGCTGCTGTTCGCTCAGCGCCGCCGGATGCGTCAGGTCGCCGCCGGCAAGGATCCACGCGAGCTTGCGGCCGATCACCGCGTCGTGATCGCTGATGCGGCCCGCGCGCCACGCGAGATGGACGCCCAGCTTCAGCGCCGCGAGCACCCCTTCGCCGCCGACCCGGATCGCCTCGCGGGGCAGCGCCGGGCGGTAGTCCGGCGCCATCGCCAGGGCCTGGGCCTTGGCGTCCGCCAGCAGCCGGTCGCGATTCATCGTGATCTCGTCCCCGTCGGCCAGATAGCCGATCCGCGCCGCGTCAGGGCCGCTGGTCGATACCCGCGCGAACCCGATGGTCTCGAATACCCGCTGCACCGCCGGCAGCGGGTCTCCGGAGGGCAGCCCCTCCATCGCCCGCGCCAGCATCTCTTTCGTTCCGCCGCCGGCCGGGATCAGACCGACGCCGACTTCCACCAGCCCGATGTAGCTCTCGGCCGCGGCCTGCACGCGCGCGGCGTGCAGGACGATCTCGCATCCCCCGCCGAGCGTCATGCCCGCGGGCGCGGCGACGACCGGCACGTCCGCGTGCCTGAGCGCCATGGTCGCTCCCTGGAACGCGCGGACCATCATGTCCACCTCGTCCCAGTTGCCTTCCTGCGCCTCGAGCAGGAGCAGCATCAGGTTGGCGCCCGCCGAGAAGTTCGGCGCGCCGTTGGCGACGACCAGCGCGGCGAAGTTCTGCGACGCTTCCTTGACGGCGGCGTGCAGCATCTGGATCGTGTCCCCGCCGATGGCGTTCATCTTCGAGTGGAACTCGACCTGCAGCACGCCGTCCCCGATGTCCCACAGCGACGCGCCCGCGTTCCTGCGAACGAGCCGCCGTCCTTCCGCGCCTGGCGCTTGGGCGTTGGGAGTTGGCGCCTGGGAGTTGGGACTTGGAGCTTGGGCGTTGACGGCGAGCGCGGCGAGCGTCTCAAAGGGTCCAAGCTCCCACCCGAAACCCCACCGCATCGCCTTGTCGATGTCGTCACGCGAGTACGCGATCTCGTCGGCGATGCGGCCGGCGTACTCGAGCGTCGGCCCGAGCGTGGCCCGCAGGAAGGCGCCGGCCTTGTCCCTGGCCTCGTACAGCGCCTTGATTCGCTCGCCGACCGGCTCGATCGAGCGGGCCGCCTCGATCGATGGAATCTTCGCCGACTGCCGGGCGCGATACTCGAGGGACGCGGGATCGAGCGTCAGGATCTCATCCCCGGACTTCTGATAGAACCCGCGGCCTGCCTTCGCGCCGGTCATGCCGCGATTCACCATCTCGCTGACGAACTCCGGCACCTCGAGCCCGAGTCCGCGCGCCACGTGCGCCAGCACGTCCACGCCGGCGATGTCCACGGTGCGGAAGGTCGCGCTCCTGGGACGGCCGATCGCCGGTCCCGTGATCGCGTCGATTTCCTCGATCGTGAACTCCCCCGACGCCAGCGCCCGGAAGATCTGCATCATCCCGAACATCCCGATGCGATTGGCGATGAAGCCGGGGACGTCCTTCGCCAGGACGACGCCTTTGCCCAGGCGGAGATCCGCGAAGGCGGTGACGTCACGCACCACCGCGGGATCGGTGTCCGCCGTCGGGATGAGTTCGAGCAGGTGCAGGTAGCGCGGCGGGTTGAAGAAGTGGGTGCCCAGCCAGTGGCGCCTGAACCCTTCCGACCGTCCGTCCGCGATGGAGGCGAGCGGGATTCCCGACGTGTTCGAGCTGACCACTGCATCGGCGCGGCGGACCGCCTCCACGCGCGCCAGCAGCGCCTGCTTGACGTCGAGCTGTTCGACGACCGCCTCGAGGATCCAGTCCGCTTCGCGCAGTGTCTCGAAGTCCTCTTCGAACCCCCCCGTCTCGATCAGCGCCACGGCGTCGGGCGTGAAGAACGGGTCGGGCTTCATCCGTCTGGCCCGCTCCAGCCCCTCGCGGGCGGCGTCGCGGGAGACGTCGAGGAGCCGGACGCGGACGCCGGCATTGGCGAAGTGGGCGGCGATCTGCGCCCCCATGACGCCGGCGCCGAGCACCGCCGCGTGGCGGAATCTCATCGGCGGCGCCTCGCCCGCGGGAGCACGGCCGCGCCGTTCACGAACAGATCGACGATCGCGTCCGCCTCCGATGCCAGCGCGTACTTCCGGCGGCTCAGGATCCAGTTCGTGGCCATCTCGTCGAGGCCGCCGAAGAACAGTTTGGCGGCGAGCGTGGCGTTCAGCTCCTTGCGGAACGCGCCGCTGCGCTGGCCGTCGACGATGATGCTGCGGATGATGCCCAGGTACTCGCGGAGCAGGGTCGAGGAGAGGCGCTCCATGAACTTGGTCGACTGCCGCAGCTCCACCTGGAAGACGATGGCGAGGCTGCGATCGCGCCCCATACGGTCGAGGTGGACGCGCGCCACGGTGCGGAGCTGCTCGACCGGATCGCGCACCGGGGCGACGGCGGCGCGCCCCTCGGCGATGGCGTCGCGCATCGTCCGCTCGAAGATCGACACCAGCAGGTCGTCCTTGCTGTCGAAATAGAGGTACACGGTGCCGGCGGCGACGCCGGCGGCGCGGGCGACGTCGGCGACCTGGGCGTTGAAGAAGCCGCGGCCGGCGAACACGTCGATGGCGGCGCGCAGGATGGCGTCGCGGCGGTCGGCGCGGGCGGCGGCGGAGCGGAGCGGGGCGGCGGCGGGCACTGAATGAATGTTCATTCAGGTCCGGCCGTTTGTCAACGTGGTACCCTTGCCTCCCTATGTCCCGGACGTGCGGCGCGGCGGCGGCGGTGTGCCTGTCGGTTCTGATCGGGTGCGGCGGCGGCGGCGGCGGCGGGAATTCGGGCGGCAATGGCGGCGGGTCGGGGGGCGGCGGGGGGGGGACCACGCCGGTGAACCCGTGCACCACCGCCCTCCTGGACGATCCCGCCGCGAGCGCCGTCAGCGATGTCCCCGCGGCGGCGGGCGCGGGGAAGAAGATCGCCGTGGACGGCAACCCGCGCGGGCGCGTCTACGAGGCGCTCGCGCTGCACGAAGCGGCGAAGCGGAAAAGGGAGGCCGATGCCCGCGCCGCGGCGGTCACCGACCAGGGGTTCGGGCGCACGGCCATCACCTCTCCCGCGCCGGTGGCGGAAGACATCGGCGAGATCGCCGTCCTGCAGGACACCGGCGATCTGATCCTGCCGGCGAACCCGTACGACCTGCGCAGCACCGGCTTGCGCTTCACCCGGTCGGGCGGCGGCTACACGCTGTCGAAGGTCGACGGCAACTTCCGTTCGGCGCTCGGCGCCCGGCTGACCCTCACCGACGACGACTCCGCCGGCGGCACCATCCCGTTCGCCTTTCCGTTCTACGGCGGCAGCCAGACCCAGGCGTTCGTGAACTCGGACGGCAACATCACCTTCGGCGAGGAAGACAAGAGCAGCACCGAGCGCAACGTGGCGCGGGTGCTGACCGGGCCGCCGCGCGTCGCGCCGTTCTTCACCGACCTCGATCCCACCACCGGCTCGGGACGCATCTTCCTCAACGCCGCGCCGGACGCCTACACGGTGACGTGGTGCGGCGTGCGCGGCTTCGATTCGGTGCGTGTGGTGACGGCGCAGGCGACGTTGTTCCCGGACGGCAGCATCGAGTTCAAGTACGGCGAGACCATCAACATCTTCGACTCCGTGGTGGGGATCTCGCCCGGCCATACCGCTGACGTCGCGCTCCTCGATCTCTCGAACGGCAGCGGCTCGGGGGCGGCGGCCATCGCCGAGCGCTTCGCGCAGCAGAACTCGATCGACACGTTTGCCGTCGCGCAGAAGTTCTACCAGACGCACCCGGACAACTACGACCAGATCGTGTTGTGGACGGATCAGTCGCTGATCCGCGACGCGTTCGCCTACGAGCTGACGGTGGCGAACGAAGTGCGCGGCATCGGCCTGGACATCTACGACCTTTCGCGGTCGCTCGGCAGCGGCGGCCGCGTGCGATCGCTCGTCGTCATGGACTGGATCGGCAAGTATCCGGACAATCCGCAGGAACGCTTCCTCGGGGAGAACAACACGCTCAGCGTGCTCGGCCAGGAAGTCGGCCATCGGTGGGGCGCCTACCTCGAGTTCCGCGATCACACCGGCCGCCGCTCCGACGCGCTGCTCGGCCGCGACCTGGCGCATTGGAGCTTCCACATGGACTCCGACGCGTCGGTGCTCGAAGGCAACGACATCGAGGATCTCGGCGGCGGCCAATTCCGCACCACGGAGGCGGTGAAGCGCTTCAGCCGCCTCGATCAATACGCGATGGGACTGGTGCCGGCATCGCTGGTGCCGCCGTTCTTCTACGTCGAGAACCCGTCGGCGCGGGAGCGCGGCGACTCGCCGGCGACCGGCGTCACCTTCACGGGGACCCGCCGCGACGTGCTCATCAACGACGTCGTCGCCATTCTGGGCCCCCGCATCCCGTCCGCGGCGGAGTCCGCCCGGGTGCACCGGCAGGCCTTCATCTACATCGTCACTGCGGGCCGGACGGCGGAGGCGCCGCAGATCGCCAAGCTCGATCGCATCCGGCAGCAATGGGAAACGTTCTTCCTCAACGCGACGGAAGGACGCATGACGGCGAACACCCGCCTGCGCTGACTACGGCGTTGCGGGACCAACCCGCCCGTCGCGATCGCGCGCGATGATGTCCATTTCGACCAGCCACGATCCACAGGCAGAGCCGCGTCATGGGCGGATCCTGACGCGCTGCGCCTTGCCCGGCTCGCCGAACATGGTCCACAGCTGCGCCGCGACGACTCTCGCCTCGGGCGTCGGCGAGACGCGCAGCATCTCCTCGATCGCGCGGTCGGATTCGGCGGTGCGCCCCATCGCGCGGTACAGCATCGCGAGCCCGGCGCGCGCCCGGGTGTTGTGCGGGAACAGCCGCACTTCCTCGAGCAGATACGGCTCCGCCTCCGGGTAGCGCTCCATGCGGGCGAGCGCGTCCCCGATGTAGTAGTTGAGGTCGTTCATCTGCACGGTCCGGCCGCGCAGCGCGTCCCTGGCCCGGCGCAGCGCGGCGACGGCGTCCTGATACTTCCCTGCTTCGTAGAACAGCACCCCGTCGACGTACGCGGGCATCGGCAATGTCGCGTCCGCCTGCTGCGCCAGCGCCGCTTCGCGCCGCGCACCGGCCGGATCCCTGGCCGCCAGCGCGATTTTCGCCAGCATCTCGTGCGCCGAAGCCGGCGCGACGGCGATCGCCAGCTCCGCATGCTGCCGCGCGGCATCGAGCTGGCCCACCCGCAGCAGCGCACTGGTGATGCCGAGCAGGCTGCCGGCATCTTTCGGGTTCCGTGCGATCACCTGCCGGTAAGCGGCGATCGCCTCCGGCATGCTCCCGCGCCGCACCTCGACCTCCGCGAGTTGACGCCAGACGTCGGTCATCTCGGGATCCTCGGCGAGGATCGCGCGGAACCCCGCGGCCGCCCCGTCGAACTTCAACGCTGCCGCGAGGTCCGACGCCGCGCGGTAGCGCTCGAGGATCTTCACCTTGTCCTTGGGATCCGGCAGCGTGTCGCCCGGCAGCGACAGCGCGACGCTGCTGCCGCCGCCCACGTACCCCAGCGCGGCCAGCCGCTGCCGATCCTGCTCGCTCACGGCCGCGGGCGCGGCGATCGCGGCGTTCTTGATCAGGGAGTCCAGTGCCGACCGCATCGCCTGGCGCACCTGGGGGCGCTCGCCGGCCACGGACGCGGCCTCGCGCGGATCGCGCTCGACATCGAACAGCTCGTCGCGCGGGGCGCGGATCAGGCGGTAGCGGGCGTCGGTCAGCGAATACAGCTCGCTCCAGCCGAAGTGGTACCGCGAATAGAGCGCTTCGGAGTAGATGCCCGTGTCCGCGATCGCGCCGGCGCCGTCGAGGAGGGGCTTCAGCGACCGTCCGCGCAGGGCTGGCGGCTTCGCCCCGCCAATCAGATCGAGAACGGTCGGTGCGAGATCGATCTGCTGCACCGGCGTCGCGACGCGCCGCGCCGGCTGCCGTCCGGGCAGCTTGATCATCAGCGGCACGCGAATCGTCTCCTGATACAGGAACAGGCCGTGCTCCTGCTCTCCATGGTCGCCGAGCCCCTCGCCGTGATCGGACAGCAGGACGATCGTCGACCGATCGTAGAGATCGAGCGCCCGCAGCCGATCGAAGAAGCGGCCGAGGATCTCGTCCACGTAGGCCACCTCGCCGTCGTAGGGCTCGTACGACGCGAAACGCGGCGGCGGCGCGTACGGCTTGTGCGGCTCGTAGAGGTGCAGGAACAGGAAGAACGGCTGCGACCGGGGTCGCTTCACGAGGAAGGCCTCCGCCGCCGCGACCGTCGCGTCTCCGGAACGCTGCACCTGGCCGATCGAGACCTCGCCCGACGCCGCCGGCAGCTCGCTGTCGTAGACGTCGAAGCCCTTGTCGATTCCCGTCTGCGATCGCAGGACGTACGCGGACACGAACCCCGCCGTCAGCCAGCCGCGCTCGTGCAGGGCGTGGGGAAGCGTCCACCGGCCGGCCAGCGTGAAGCCGACGTTGTCGCGGACGCCGTGCTCGAACGGCAGCTCGCCGGTGAGAATGCTGGCGTGCGCCGGCAGCGTCTGCGGCGCATGCGAGTACGCACGTTCGAACAGCACGCTCTCGGCCGCGAAGGCATCGATGTTCGGCGTGCGCACGCCGCGATAGCCGTACGCCGGCAGCCGGTCGGCGCGCAGCGTGTCGATGGAAATCAGGAGGAGCGGCCCGTTGGCCGGGGAGGGACGTCCCCTCGTGTACCAGGCGGCCCAGGCAGCGATCGCGAATACCGCGACGACGATCGCGGCCGCCTTCTTCACCCGAAAAGTATAATCCAGCGCGTGAGCCACCAGATTCGATCGAGAGTCCTCGCGATCGCCGTCGCCGCCGCGCTGCTGTCCGCGGCGCCCGCCGCGCAGCCGCGCCAGCGCGCCGCGCCGCGATCCTCGCCGTCCGGGATGGATCCGTCGCGCCTCGACGCGATTCCGCCGATCGTCGAGCAGGCGATCGCGGAGAAGAAGCTGCCGGGCGCGGTCGTCCTCGTCGGCCGCGGCGACCGCATCGTCTACGAGAAGGCGATCGGGCAGCGCGCCGTCGAGCCGGCGCGCGAAGCGATGACCGCCGACACGATCTTCGACGTGGCGTCGCTCACCAAGGTCGTGGCGACGACCACCAGCGTCATGAAGCTGATCGAAGACGGCAAGATCCGGCTCAGCGATCGCGTGTCGACGTTCATTCCCGGATTCGAGCGCTACAACAAGGCCAACATCACCGTCCGGCATCTGATGAATCACTCGTCGGGCCTGCGGCCGGACGTCGATCTCGCGGACATGTGGGTCGGCTACGACAAGGCGATCGAGCTGGCGATCGAGGAGGTGCCGGCGGCGGCGCCCGGCGAGCGCTTCGTCTACAGCGACATCAACTATTTCCTCCTCGGCGACATCGTCAAGCGCGTCAGCGGCATGCCGCTCGATCGGTTCGCCCGCCAGCACGTCTTCGAGCCGCTCGGCATGAAGGATACCGGGTTCAATCCGCCGGCCTCGCTCCGGCGGCGAATCGCGCCGACGGAGAAGTGCACGCCGTACGGCTGGCCGTGCGAGGGGCCGGACATGCAGATGCTGCGCGGCGTCGTGCACGATCCGACCGCGCGGCGGATGGGCGGCGTCGCCGGACACGCCGGCCTGTTCAGCACCGCCGCGGACCTGGCGATCTACGCCCGCATGCTGCTCAACGGCGGACGCTACAACGACGTCCGGATCCTCTCGCCTCTCGCCGTCGCGAAGATGACCTCCCCGGCAAGCGGTCCGAACGAGCCGAACGTCCGCGGCCTCGGCTGGGACATCGACTCCTCCTTCTCGGCCAACCGCGGCGAGCTGCTGCCGATCGGATCGTTCGGGCACACCGGCTTCACCGGCACGTCGGTCTGGATCGATCCGCTCACCCGCGCGTTCGTCGTGTTCATGTCGAACCGCGTGCATCCGGACGGCCGCGGCGACGTCACGCCCCTGCGGGCGCGTGTCGCCACCATCGCGGCGTCAGCGATCACCGATCCCCCGCCCCAGGCGGGGCGCGCGGCGCTCATGACCGGGCGTGATTTCGGCGCGCCGGGGGCGGCGCCGGGCCGGGCGCGGACGCAGCCGGTCCAGAGCGGCCTCGACGTCTGGCGCGCGCAGAACTTCGCGGCGCTCGCCGGCAAGCGCATCGGACTCGTCACCAACCACACCGGGCGGGCGCGCGATGGCGCCACGGCAATCGACCTGCTCTTCGCCGCCAGGGACGTCAAGCTGGTCGCGCTCTTCAGCCCCGAGCACGGCATTCGCGGCGTTCTCGACGCCAACGTGCCGTCCGCCGTCGACGACAAGACGAAGCTGCCGATTCACTCCCTGTACGGCGACACCCGGCGGCCGACCGCCTCGATGCTCGACGGGCTGGACGCCATCGTCATCGACCTGCAGGACATCGGCACGCGCTTCTATACCTACATGACGACGATGGCGTACGTGATGGAAGAGGCGGCGAAGCGCAGGCTGCCGGTTCACGTCCTCGATCGCCCCAACCCGGTCAACGGGTGGCAGATCGAGGGCCCGTCGCTGGACAAGGACGCCGCCAGCTTCGTCGGCTATTTTCCCGCCATGCCGATCCGCCACGGCATGACGATCGGAGAGCTGGCCAGGCTGTTCAACGCGGAGAACAAGATCGGAGCGGCGCTGAACGTCGTCGCGATGAAGAACTATCGCCGAGACGACTGGTTCGACGACACCGCGCTGCCGTGGATCAATCCGTCGCCGAACATGCGCAACCTGAACGAGGCCACGCTCTATCCCGGCATCGGCGCGATCGAGGGGACGAACCTGTCGGTGGGGCGGGGGACCGACACGCCGTTCGAGCAGGTCGGCGCGCCCTGGATCGACGGCGTCCACCTCGCCGACGCACTCGGCGCGCGCGCCCTTCCCGGGATCCGCTTCTATCCGGTGCGGTTCACGCCGGCATCCAGCAAGTACGCGGGACAGGAGTGCCAGGGGGTGTTCATGATCGTCACCGACCGCGCGGCCCTGCGTCCGGTGCGTGTCGGGCTCGAGATCGCGGCCGCGCTGGCGAAGTTGTATCCGGCGGAGTACCAGCTCGATGCCGCCGGACGCCTGTTCGGGTCCCGCGACACGCTCACGCGGGTGAAGACCGGCGACGATCCGGCGGCGATCGCGGCGTCGTGGGGCGCCGCCGAGGCCCGCTGGCGGCTGATGCGGGCGAAGTACCTGCTCTACTAGCCGGCGGATCGCTTCGAACGGTCTTTCTTGTCGACGTACATCCGCTCGTCGGCGGACTGCACGAGCGGCAGGATGTCGGTGGTATCGTTCGGCACCTCGACGCAGCCGATGCTGAGGCCGACGCCGGCGGGCAGATCCGCCACCGTCGCCGATGCGGCGAACGCGCGCTGGAGCTCGGCGGCGCGCTGCACCGCCTCGGCCTCCCTGCACGAGATCAGAATCAGGAACTCGTCGCCGCCCCAGCGGAACACGTAGTCGGCTCCACGGAAGTTCTTCAGCAGGAAGCCGGCGACCTCGCGGAGCACGCGATCCCCGATCTCGTGGCCCAGCGTGTCGTTGATGGCCTTGAAGCGATCGACGTCGACGAACACGATCGACAGCGGCGTCCGGTAGCGCCGGTGGCGCTGCAGCTCGCGTCCGATCACCTCGTCGAAGAACCGGCGGTTCCGGGTGCCGGTGAGCGCGTCGGTGATCACCAGCTCGCGCAGTTCCTGCTGCGCCTTCTCGAGACGCCGGTTCGTCCGCTGCAGCTCGTACGTCATGTCCTCGAACGCCATGAGCTGCTGCCCGAGGCCGGCGATGAGGAAGAACACGGTCATGCCCAGCAGCGCCGGCGTCATCGCCGGCGACTCCGGCGAGCTGCCGACGGCGCCAATCAGCACGTTGAGCCCGGCGATCCCGAGCAGCGCGACGCCGATGATCGACGCCCCCAGCAGCTTGACGCGCCTGAGCAGCAGGAAGTGCGCGACCGCGGCCGTCCCCATGCCGCCGGCGATCAGCACGTGGCCGACCGCCCGCACTCCGTCGCTGTCGGACGCGACGGGAAAGAAGATCAGGAAGATCGCGACCGCCAGCAGCACGAGGCCGTAGCCGCGCCGTACGCGCGGCCGCTGCCGGTAGGCGTCAGCGGCGACGACGAAGGCGAGCGAGCTGAGCAGGCCGATGAACTGCGACAGGCCGTAGGCCAGGCCGTCGAGCTGCCGGCCGCCGTACGAGCGCGACACGATCAGCATCGATCCGGCGAGCAGCATCCACGCCGACATGCCCCAGACGATGAACAGCCGCCGGCGGTAGAAATACACCACCAGCAGCAGCAGCGCGACGACGAGTGCCGTCGAGCCCGCGAGCAGGTGCGGGTTGAGGGCCACGACTGATTATCACTGCTCAGAGCCGGTAGAGCATCACGTAGACGATCACCCCCGTGACCGACACGTAGAGCCAGATCGGCATCGTCCAGCGCGCCAGGCGGCGGTGCGCGTCGTACCGGCCGGCGAGCCCGCGCCAGAGCGTCACCAGGACCATCGGCACGATCGCCGCGGCAAGAACGGTGTGGGTCAGGAGAACGCCGAAGTACACGATGCGGACGGCGCCGGTTCCCGTGAACCGCACCGACCCGACTTGTGCGTGATACACCAGATACGAGACCAGGAACAGCGCTGAAGTCGAGACCGCGGCGATCATCACCGCGCGGTGCTGCCGGACCCGTCCGCGCTTGATCAGCATCCAGCCGATCGTCAACAGGACCGCGCAGGTGGCGTTGAGCGCCGCGTTCAGCGCCGGCAGGTCGCTGACGCTCACGAAAGCCGATTCGCGATCATCAGGATCCAGAGGACGGGCAGGTAGACGATCGAGGCGAAGAACACGCGGCGCGCATCGGCCGCCGAGCAGGTTCGCGCGAAACGGATCGTCAGCCAGAGGAACCCGAGACCGAGCAGCAGCGCCCCGCCGAAGTAGATCGCGCCGGTCATCCGCAGCAGCGATGGCGCGAGGCTCAGCGGCACGAGCGCGGCGGCATAGACCACCGCCTGGCGGCCGGTGCTGCGCCCGTCGGGCTCGAGGACCGGCAGCATCGGGAATCCGGCGCGCGCGTAGTCCTCGCGGTACATCCAGGCGATCGCCAGGAAGTGCGGCAGCTGCCACAGGAACATGATGCCGAACAGCACCCATGGCTGCGCCGGCAGCGCCCCTTCCACCGCCGCCCAGCCGATGATCGGCGGCAGCGCCCCGGGGATCGCGCCGATCACCGTCGCGAACGACGTCCGCCGCTTGAGCGGCGTGTAGACGACGGCGTAGCTGAGCAGGGTCGCCAGCGCCACGGCCGCCGCGAGCAGGTTCGAGGACGCGACGATGAGGAGCAGGCCGGCGATGGTGATCGCGGTACCGAACAGGAGCCCCTCGAGCGGCTGCAGCCGCTGGTCGGGCAGCGGCCTCGTCCGCGTGCGCCGCATCAAGGCGTCGAGGTCGCGCTCGAGAACCTGGTTGAAGGCCGACGCGCCGCCGGCGACGAAGCCGGTGCCCAGCAGCAGGCCGGCGACCGCGATCAGTCCGAGCGGCTCGCCCGGCGCCATCGCGTATCCGACCAGCGTCGAGGCGACGACGAGGAGGTTGAGCCGCGGCTTCGCCAGCGCGACGAAGTCGCGGCTGCGCGCGTGGGTCTGCGGCAGCGCCGCGGCTCCCGATCTCACGGCTTGGCTCCGGAATTCGCCAGACCGGGGAAGCCGTGCGCCGCACCGCCGTGAATCGGCTGGACGAGCCGCTGATCGCCGGCGCGGAACGTGCGCAGCGTCAGCAGCAGCGACGTCGCCAGCACCAGCGCGCCGTTCACCACGTGCGCGGTGTTGATGACCGCGTCGCGGCCGCTCCAGATGACGAACGCGCCCAGCGTGATCTGCATCGAGACGAGCCCGACGAGCAGGAGCGCCGGCCGCGTCAGCTCGCGGCGCCGCCCGTGATGGTAGAGAACGTGGCCGGCGAGCGCGACGGTCGCGAGCGCCACGGCAATGCCGCCGACCCGGTGCGCGAAGTGGATCGCCACGCCGGCGTTCCAGACGTGCGGCACCAGACGCCCGAACGCCAGCGGAAAGTCGGGAATCGCCAGACCGGCGTCGTTGTGGCGCATCGTCGCGCCCAGGATGATCTGCGCGTAGACCAGCGCGGTGGTCGAGACGGCGACGCGGCGAAGCAGGGGATCCTGCACGGGGTCGACGGCGTACTTCCAGCCGGGGGACGTGACCAGCGCGATCGTGATGGTGAGACAGAAGAAAATCTGCGCCAGACCGGCGTGGCCGATTGACACCGCCGGCGGCAGGAACAGGAGCACGGTGATGCCGCCGAGCAGTCCCTGGAGAATCACCACCCCGAGGGCGGTGAACGCGAGGCGCCGCACCCATCGCCGCGGCTCGACGCGCCACGTCCAGACGGCGAGCACGATCGTCAGCATCCCGACGGTGCTCGCGATCAGCCGGTGGCTGTGTTCGTAGCGGATGCCGCCGACCCACTTGCTGATCGGGAACGTGAACATGTTCCAGCCGTAGGTCGTCGGCCAGTCGGGCACCGAGAGCCCGGAGCCGGTGCTGGTGACCATGCCGCCCGCGGCGATCAGCAGCAGCGTGCAGGCGGCGACCAGCTTCGCGTAGCGGTGGTGCCAGAGACCTCGGTCGTCGGCCATCGGACTACTGCGTCACCTTGAACGTGAACGTGACGTCCTTGGAATCCTTCTCGCCGAGCGTGACGGTCTGCGTCTGGCGCCCGAGCTTCTCGTGCCACGCTTCGATCGTGTACGTGCCGGGAGGAACCGTCTTCAGCTCGAACGTGCCTTCCCTGGCCGTCACCGCGAAGTACGGATGGCTGACCACGCCCACGTAGGCGCTCATCCAGGCGTGCACGTCGCACTTGAACGGGATCATCACTTCCGGCGAGGTGAACGACACCGTGTTCTTCATGCCGACGATCGGCTGCCCCTGGTTGAACTCACGGTTGACCTGCGGCACGCCGTGCACGTTGTGCAGGGTTTCGTCGCTGTTGCTGACCTCGAGCGGCTGGGTGACGCGGACGCCGAGCACGTGCGGAACGTAATGGCAGTTCTTCTGATCCAGCTTCACCGGTTCGGTGGGCGTGTCGAAGATGTACTTGTTGCCGAGACCGTCCTTGATGTAGACGAACACGTTCTGCAAGGCGCCGTCGTTCACGAGGTACGACTCGGCCCGGACCTCGGCGTTCCCGCACGCGGGGTCGGACGTCATCTTGATGACGGGGTTCTCCGGCGGCGTGCCCTCGAGCACGACCTTTCCCTTGATGGTGGACGCGGTGGCGGTGTCGACCTTCTTGGCGTCAGGCGCCGCGGCGGGCGACGCCGGTGCCGCGGACTTGCTGGAATCGCCGCTGCAGCCGGCGAGGGCCGCGAGCACGGCACAGCACGCGAACGCTGTCTTGATGCGAGCCATAACCTTCCATGAGTATCATATTTAAGCCGGGGGCTTCGCCCCCGGAACCCCCTGCACGCTCGCTCGCGGCGCTCGCTTGCGCGCCACTCGTCAGCTGCCGGACGCTTCCCGCAGTTTGCGGAGGATGCGGTCCTCGATCCAGTGTCCGTCCCACCACTCCACCGGGTTCACCATCTGGCCGTTGACGAGCTGGGTGAAGTGCAGGTGATCGCCGCCGGCCAGCCCGGTCATCCCGCTGCGGCCGATCTCCTGTTCCTTCGCGACGGCGTCCCCCACGTTGACCGAGATCGAGGACAGGTGCGCGTACAGCGACTGCACGCCCATGCCGTGATCGATGATCACGCAGTTGCCGTAGATGCCGAGCGGCGCCGCGTGCACCACCTTGCCGCGATTCGCGGCGACGATGGGTGAATTCACCACCCGCGCCAGGTCGAAGCCGAGGTGCGTCTGCCGGTCGACGTCCTTGCCGCCATAGACGTAGGTGCGCTGATCGGCGAACGCCGCCTCGACCGCGGTGTTGGTGAACGGATGGAACACCTCGCCGCCCCAGAGGATCTCCGGCGCCGACTGCGCGGCGTAGCTGGCGATCTTCTCCGCGTTCTTGCGGCGGAGCTCGCCGTTGATCGCCAGGAACTTGTCGAGCGTGGAGCCCTGCGGGTTGATCTCGGTGGTCGTCTCGAGAATCGCCGGGACCACGCGCTCGAGGAACTTGTCGTCGAGCGCAATCCGGCTCTTCTTGAACGGCTTGGGGAACGTGAGGCGATCGAAGTCGGCGCGCGCCGAGTTTCCCGCCTCGTCCTGCGCGTAGGCGTACATGGGCGTGTTCACGTCCTGGTCGTAGCGCAGGGCGATGAACGCGATCTTCACCGCCGGATCGGTGATGTTCACCCCCGGCAGCTTCGCGCCGCTGGCCGGATAACCGGGGTAGGTGAGATCGCCCACGCGCACGCCGGACTGCACGTCCGCCGGGGTGGCCTTGTAGACGACCATCTCCGATCCGCCGAGATTGATGTAGTGCTTGGTCGACAGCACGGCAATCTGCGGCCGCTCCAGCCGGACCTGCAGATCGCGCGCCGCCGTGGACGAGGCCTTCCGCATGCCGTAGAGCACGGGACGCTTCGCGGTGACGATGATCCTTGCCGGACCGGTCTTCAGATCCGGAATGGTGTCGCGCCCGAACCGCCGGACGATGCGGACGCGGCCGGGTCCGTCGGGCTTGATCTCGGCCGTTCCGGGCTGCGCGAACGAGGCCAGCGGCGTCTGCTTGCCGTTCTGCTCGAACGTGACCTGGAAGTCACCGGCCCCCTGCGCCTCGGGCGACACGATGGTCACCTCGACCGTAGAGCTCTGCCCGACGAACTTCTCCGGTTTGACAATCTCGATGGCCGGGCCGGGAAGGCGTCCTGCGTAGACGAACGCGCCGCCGGCGACGAGCGCGGCCATGAGGATCAAGCCGAGGAGATAGCGCATCCGTTGATGATATCAACAGGGTGGAGAAGCCGATGAGCATCGCTCATCACCTGCGCGCGGCGGTCGCGATTCTCATCCTCGGTGCCGCCGCGCCGCAAGTCGAGGCGCAGAGAACGCCGGCACTGCCGGACGTCCTCGGAGCCGCCGGCGGCTACCTCGCCGAGTACGCGGTGAGTCTGTGGGTCATCGCCGCCGAAGAGAATTACGTCCAGTACGACGTGAGCAGCGGCGAAGTCCGTGCGCCGCGGCGCTTCTCGGCTGACGTCGTGCTGGTGGGGCTCGCTGACGGCATCGAAGACTTCCGCGACGTGTTTGCGATCGACGGCACCCCGCTGGTGCCCGCGCGACGACAGGCTCGCGGCGCTCTTTACGACCGTGACCCGTCGGCGGTGGAGCAGGCGCGCACGCTCGCCCGCGACAGCATTCAGCGCTATCTCAGCCCCAACCTGCACGGACTCGATCAGCCGACGCTCGCGCTCGCCTTCCTCGCGAAGGAACACCAGCGGCGATCGACCTTTACGATCGAGAGCGTGAGGACGGCAGACGGCGCGCGCCGCCGTCCTCAGGTTCACCGAGCGGGAGACGCCCCGTCTCGTGCGGTCCGCTGAAGGCGCGCCTGCGATCGGCCGGATCTCGGTGGACGCGGCCTCAGGTGGGGTGCGGCAAACCGAGTTGAGCCTGACGGGCAGCAGGGTTCACCGTGAGGGCGATCGTCAATTACGCGCTTGAGCCGGACCTGGGAATCTGGTTGCCGGTTCGGATGACTCAGCACTTCCAGGCCAGCTCTCTCGGCTCCAATCCGATCAACCACATGGGCGCGAATGGCGGCTACAGCGCCCGGCAGTCGTTTGAAGGGCACGCCACGTACTCGAGATTCCGCCGGATCCTCGGCCGGCCCTGAGGCGCGGCGGGCCGGGCACGTGCGCGCCGGTTGACCGGAGCCGCGGCGGCCGCTAAAATCAGAAGTTCCAGTTGCCCCCTGTGCCGCTATCGTCTAGGGGTCAGGACACGTGGTTCTCAGCCACGGGACCGGGGTTCGAATCCCCGTAGCGGTAAATCAATTCTTTCGAGGG
>DASSPH010000064.1 GCA_035699745.1 Vicinamibacterales bacterium | reverse complement strand
GTCGAACCCCGAACCCGTCGAACCCCGAACCCGTAGAACCCCGAACCCGTAGAACCCCGAACCCGTAGAACCCCGAACCCGTCGAACCCCGAACCCGTAGAACCCGAGGAACCCGTAGAACCCGTAGAACCCGTTACTTGTGGATGTCTGCGAGCGCGCCTGCGTCCTTGTTGGCCTCGACGGTTCGCACCGGCCCCTTCAAGGCAATCGTGCGCTGCACCTCGCGGTCGGTGACGGGGACGACCACGTCCTCCACGCGCCCGTCCTCATACGTGATCGTGACGGTGATCGGCACGTCGAAGACGTCCCCCTTCTGCTCGAAGCGCACGTGCAGCTCGCGGCCGGTGACGCGTGAGCTGAACTGGACGTCGGGGAGGCGGCTGCCGAAGATCCAGCGATCGAAGAACTGCTCGAGCGATCGCCCCGAGGCTTTCTCCATCGCGGCGCGGAAGTCGTTGGTGCCCGCTTTCCTGTAGCGCCAGCTCGAGTAGAACTCGCGCAAGCCGGCGAAGAACGCCTCGTCGCCGACCAGCCGCCGCAGCATGTGCAGCACCATCGCGCCCTTGTTGTAGACCAGCGCGCGGAACGTCCGCCCTTCGCTGCGGATGTGCCCGAGGCGGTACCCGAGGTAGACCGGGCCCTGCGGCGACAGATCCATGGCCCACTTGCGCATCTGCCGCAACACGCCGCCGAACTGCTCCGGGCCGCGCTCGCGCTCGGCATACAGCGCGGCGAAGTACTGCGCGAACCCCTCGCTGAGCCATTGCTCGTGATAGTTCTTCCAGCCGACCGCCTGTCCCCACCACTGGTGCGCGATCTCGTGCGCGATGAAGAACGATGGATAGTTCGGAAAGGCCACCGGATCGTTCGTCCAGACGAACGGCGACAGCGGGATCGGCTGGTTGAGCAGCGCGAAGTAGGCCGGGCTGTGCCCGCCCGGCGTCTCGTTCTCGGTGAGCGCGAGTGTGAACGACTCGTACGGCGCGTCGTCCAGGAGCGAGCCGTAGAACTTCAGGATGTCGGCCGCCTTCGCCGCATGCGCCCGAATCTTGCTGACCTGGCGGGGATTGGCGGCGACGATCAGCGTCAGCGGTTGCCCGTCGTCGGTCAGCATGAGCGGAGTCGGCGCGCTCGACTGGAACCGGCTGATCAGGACCGCGAGATAGCGCGTCGGCTTCGTCGTCTCGAAGACGTAGCGCTTGCGCGGCCGCTGCCCCGGCGCCGCCGGCAGCACGGCGGCGGGCCCGGCCTGGGAGCCGCTGGCGACGACGTCCAGGTCGCCGGGGACGTTCACCGTCAGCTTTGCGGTCGCGTAATCGGTGACCGGCGCCTGCGGATACCAGTAGCTGCGATTGCTGTAGGTGTACTGCGGCTCCACCGGAATCTGGATCGCGTCGTCGATGCGCTCCTGCTGCACGGCGATCGCCTCGCGATCGACCGCCTGCGGCGGCAGCCGTCCGCCGTAGGTGATGACGATGTCGATCTCGGCCTGTGAAACGATCGTCGACGGAAAACCGATCAGCACGTTGTTCTGTCCGACGACGCGGAGGTGGAGCAGACGCCCGAACTGCGGAGAGGTGACGCTGCGCACGACGAGCGGATCCGCCAGGCGAACCGTGAGCGTGGAGAAGTAGGGATTGCGTGCGCGGAGCGTCAGGCGCGCGCTGCCCTCGATCCAGCTCCGGTCGGGGGCGAACGACGCCTCGATGTCGTACCTGGTGATGTCGTACTCGACGCGATCGTCCTCGCTGAAGAACCGCCCGCGCGCGGCGAGCTTGTCGGCCGAGGTGTAGACGGCGATGTTGCGGTGACGCCGCCGGTCGAAGAACGAGATGTCTTCCGGCTCCGATCCCGAGCGGGCGTAGGTGAGCGTGCCGTACCGCGAGGTCACCACCTCGGCGACGACGTCGCCGAGCGACGGCACCAGCGACCAGTCCGACGTACTGAGATCGTTCAGATCGATCTGGAAGCTGCGCGACAGATTGGCGTCGAACACCTGCACCGCGCGTCTGGCGCGGCCGGCGTCGGCGGGGCGCGGCTTGAGCGACGCGGCATCGAAGCGGAAGTCGAATTCGCCCGGGTTCACCCGGAAGAACACCGAGCTGAAATCGGCGCCGAGCGCGTCGCTGCCCGAGAAGATGCGGATCTGTCCCTGCTCCGATTCCTGCTTCGGCGCGAATTCCATCCGCCCGCGTCCGAGGAGCACGACGGCGGTCGGCCCGTCCGGGGTCTTCGACACGAACGCCGTGCCGTTCGGCAGCGTCAGCGTCAGGTCCGGCGCGCGCACGACGAGGTTCCGCACCTCGTACTCGGTGGAAACGTCGAGGGCGAGCCGGAACAACCCGTTGACGACCGTCAGCCGCTCGAGGCCAATGATCGTCCAGGGCGCGCCTGCCGCGCCGGGCTGGGCGTCGAGACGCCAGGACGCGACCCGGCCTTCGCCGCCGCGCTCGGTGAACGTCTCGATCAGCAGCCGGACGCCGCCGCCGTCCGCGAGCGGCGCGCGATCGCGCTCCTTCACGGCGGAGTGCGTGGGCTTCGGGAAGGTGAGCCCCTGGACGAACTCGGACACGAGCGCCGCGGGCACATCCGGCGAGACGCGCGAGCGGATGGCGCCGGCGTCTCCGGTTTCCGTGGCTCTGTCGAGAAAGAAGACGAGCTGGGTCAGCGCGTCGGGCTCGACCGGCTGAGCGGACTGCCGCGCCGCCGCCGTGCACGGCAGCAGAACCAGACACGCGCAGGCCAGCAGGCGGACCACCATCGGCGGGGACGCTAGTTATTAGACACCGGAACGGGCGGCGGCAGTTCGCCCACCATCGCTCGCCCGTCCCGCGACCTCCGGCAGGCAAGTGACGAACTACGTTCTTTTGAGGATCAACACCGTCAAATCGTCCGTGAACCGCGAATCCCTGGCGTGCCCTTCGACCGCGTGCAGAATCGCCGGCGCGAGCACGGCTGGGCTGTCGCTCCCGCGGGCCGCGACGAGCCGTTCGAGCCCGGTCTCTTCGAACGGCTGTCCGGCGGGATTCTCCGCCTCCGTGATGCCGTCGCTGTAGAGCACCAGCAGATCGCCGTGCCCCACCGAGGTGGTGACGGCATCGTAGGTGCTGCCCTCGAACATCCCGAGCGCGATCCCGGTTCCGGTGAGCCGTTCGATCGTGCCGTCGGCGCGGCGCAGCAGCGGCGGGTTCTGTCCCGCGTTGACGTACGTGAGCGCGCCCGTGGCCGGCGTGTAGACGCCGTAGAACAGGGTGATGAACCTGGATCCCGGCGTGTGGCGGCAGATCTGCGTATTCAGCCGCGCGACGAGGGCGCACGCCTCGAGCTTCTCGTCGACGAGCGTCCGCAGCACGGCGAGCAGCAACGCCATCAGCAGCGCCGCCGGGCTGCCTTTCCCCGCCACGTCGCCGATGGTGACGATCACGCGCCCTTCGGGATCGTCGATCAGCGGCAGCACGTCGTAGAAATCCCCGCCGACGGTATTCGCCGGCCGCGTCACGCCGCAGATTTCCGCATCGCCGGCGGTGTAGGTCCCCGTCGGCAGCATCGCGAGCTGGATCTCGCGCGCGACCTCGAGCTCCCCTTTCAGCGACAGCCGATCGGCCACCTCGAGCAGCACCAGCAGGTTCACCAGCACGATGCTGACGAGGAGCGCGAACGTGCCGTCGGCCCACTGCGGCGCGACGACGACGACGTTGAAGAAAGGCGTGCCGAACGGGACGGAGACCATGGTCCAGCCGCGATAGAGCTTGATCACGCCGATCAGCGCGACCACGAGCGAGATCAGGTACAACGCGCGCCGCGCCGGCGACAGCTTCAGCGTGAACGCGACGAAGACCTGCCGCATCCGGAGCAGCTGACGCCGCCACCACGGCTCGCGCGCGAGCCGGTCCTCGTCCAGCCCGCGCGAGAAGAACCGGTAGGCCTCGCGCGAATCGTGCGTGAACAGCCGCCCGAGATCCTCCGCCGTGACGTCCCGCGCCACGTCCCTGGTCCACATGTCGAACCAGTGCGCGCCCGAGGGATTAGCCTGCTTCCCCATTCGTGTGTGCGTCTTCCGCTGTCAGCTGTCCACTTTCCGCCGTCCGCTTCCCGCCGTCCGCTGTCCGCCTTCCGCTCTAGATCAGGCCGATTTCGCGGCCGACGGCGGCGAATGCGTCGAGCGCGTACTGCAGGTCCTCGCGCGTGTGGGTCGCGGTCACGATCGTCCGCACGCGGGCCTTGTCGCGCGCCACCGTCGGGAAGGCGATTCCCTGCGCGAAGACGCCGCGCTCGAAGAGCTTGTCGGACAGCTCCATCGCCTTCGCCCCTTCGCCGGCGATCACCGGCGTAATCGGGCTCTCGCTCAAGCCGGTGTCGAAGCCGAGCCGGTGCAGCCCCTCTTTGAAGAAACGAGTGTTGTCCCAGAGCCGTTCGATGATTTCCGGCTCTTCCATCAGCACGTCGAGCGCCGCGATGCACGCGAGCACCACCGCGGGGGGATGCGACGTCGAGAACAGGAACGGGCGCGCCCGGTGATAGAGAAAGTCGATCAGGTCGCGGCTGCCGGCGACGTAGCCGCCCAGACAGCCGACCGCTTTCGACAGCGTGCCGACCTGGACGTCCACCCGCCCGTGCATGCCGAAATGGTCGATCGTGCCGCGCCCGTTCTTCCCGAACACGCCGCTCGCATGCGCATCGTCCACCATCATGATGCACCCGGTTTCCTCGGCCAGGTCGCAGAGCGCCGGAAGCGGCCCCAGGTCGCCGTCCATGCTGAACACGCCGTCGGTGATGAGGAGCTTGCGCTGCGACGCCGGGAGATCCTTGACGATCCGTCTGGCGGCGTCCACGTCCTTGTGGGGAAAGACCTTGATGGTGGCCCGGCTGAGACGGCAGCCGTCGATGATGCTGGCGTGGTTCAACTCGTCCGAGATGACCACGTCTTCCTTGGTGAGGATGGCGGAGACGGTCCCGGCGTTCGCCGCGAAGCCGCTCTGGAAGACCACCACCTTTTCGACCTTCTTGAACTCCGCCAGCCGCCGTTCGAGCTCCATGTGAATTTCCATGGTTCCGGCGATGGTCCTGACGGATCCCGTGCCCACGCCATACTTCTCGACCGCCTCGAGGGCCTTCTGCCGCAGCCTGGGATGTGTCGTGAGACCGAGATAATTGTTCGACGAGAGGTTGACTACCGAGCGGTGGTCGACCGAGGTGTGAGCCTTCTGTTCGCCGTCGAGTATCCGTAACTGTCTGAAGAGCTTCTGCTCTCGGAGGGCGTCCAGCTCTCTCCCCAGGTAGGCCAGCGGATCGGTGCGCATAAGCCAGCCAGTATAAAGCCGCGGCTGGCATCCGGGTTGATACCACCGCCCTCCATGCGGCTCCCCACCGCCCGGTTTGCCGACATTGTGGTCGTCGTCTTCCTCGTCGCCCAGGCGTGTGACGGCGTGTTCACTTACGTAGGTGTAAGTCTCTACGGCGTCGGCATCGAGGGGAACCCGCTGCTGGCGTGGCTGATGACCTCGATCGGCGAGGGGCCGGCGCTGGCGGCGGCGAAGATGACGGCGGGCGCCTTCGGGATCGCGCTGCACCTGACCGCCGTGCACCGGATCCTGGCGGCGCTGTCGGCCTTCTACGTCGCCGTCGCGGTCCTGCCCTGGATCGCGATTCTATTTCTCTGAGACCAGTTCCTCGTCGGACAGCACTTCCGCGGCGATGACCTGCAGGATCGCGGCGGTCGGCACCGCGAGCAGCGCGCCGACCACCCCGAGCAGACTTCCGCCGATCAGCAGCGACACGATCACCGTCACCGGACTCACGCCCACCTGCCGCGACATGATCTTCGGCACCAGGATGTGATTCTCGAGCTGCTGCTGCACGACGAAGAAGACGATGACGACGATCACCTTCTGCAGCGAGACCGTGGAGGCCACCGCGATCGCCGGAATGGCGGCGAGGAACGGCCCGACGATCGGAATCATCTCGCCGACCGCCGAGATGAGCGCGAGCACGTAGAAGAAGGGAATGCCGAGCGCCCACAGCCCGATCGCGGAGGTTGCGCCGATCGTTCCCGCCAGCAGCAGCTGTCCGCCCAGCCAGGCGCTCACCTTGACCATCACCACGCGGCTCGCCGCATCGGCGCGGGCGCGATGCTTCTTCGGCAGCAGCCGCAGCGCGGACTCCCGCAGCGCCCACGAGTCGACCAGCATGTAGAAGGTCAGAATCAGGATCGTGAAGACGCCGAAGATTCCGCCCGCCAGGCTCGCGGCGGTGCGCGCGACCTGGCCCACCGCGTCGCCGCCGCCGCCCGGCGCCCGCTCCACCGCCTCGCGCATCGTCAGGTGCTCCTTCAGCCAGCCCTTGCTGATGAGGAACTGCTGCGCGCGTTCGAACATCTCCGGGAGCTTCTCCCACAGCGCCTGCGCCTGCCGCACGAGCGGCGGAAACACCAGCATCACCACCAGCGCGATCGTGCCCAGGATGGCGAGATAGAGCACCAGAATCGCGAGCCACCGGGGAAAGCGCTTGGTGACGCTGATCCGCTGCCGTTCGATGATCCGCACGATCGGGCTGAAGCCGATCGCCAGCACGATGCTGACGTAGACGATGAGCAGCACGTCGCGGACGATGTAGGCGCACCACAGGACGATGCCGGCGAGCGCCGTCATCAGGATCGCGTAGCGGATGAGCGCGCGAGCCTCGTCGACGGAGCGCGTAGTCACACCCGGGTCGAGCCGCCGCGGGCGAGAAAGTCGCGAGTGAAGCCGGCGACGAGATCGTAGATCTCCGCCAGCTCCGGCGGACTGGCGAGGAACACGACGCGGAAGAAGCCGTCTTCGGGACGCGTGCCGAAGCCGGAGCCGTAGACGCACAGCACGCCCGTGGCGCGCAGCAGCCCGAGGACGTATTGTTCGTCGGTGGCCCCCTCAGGCAGCGCGACGCGCGGCATCGCGTAGAACGCGGCGCTCGGGGGGACCGTGCTGATTCCGTCGATCGCGTTCAGCCGCGCGACGGTCAGCTCCGCCCGCTCGCGCAGGGCGGCGCGGAACGTGGCTTCGTGGGAGCGATCGCCGTTGAGCGCCGCCGGAATGGCGTGCTCCATCGGCCCGGTCGAGCACAGGCGTCCGTCGGCGAGCTTCTTCACCGCGGCGAGCAGATCGTCGAGGCGTTCGGTGCGCCCGACCGCCATCCACCCGGCACGCCATCCCGGCGCCAGATACGCCTTCGACAGCGACGAGAACGACACGATCGGCGCGTCCGGATAGAGACTCGCCATGGGCGGCACCGGTCCGTCGTAGGCGAGGTCGCCGTAGACTTCGTCGGCGAGCAGCGGCAGGTTGTGGGCGTCGGCGATCTCGATGAGCCCGCGCCGCACGCTGTCGGGATAGGTGGCGCCGGTCGGGTTGTTGGGATCGATGACGACGATCGCGCGGGTGGCCGGCGTGACGAGGCGCGCGATCTCCGCGACGTCCGGCAGCCAGCCATTGGCGGGATCCTTCCGGTAGAACACCGGGCGCGCCCCGATCTTGGCGAGCACCGCCGTATAGAGAGGATAGGTCGGCGACGGAATCAGCACCTCGTCGCCGGCCTCCGCCAGGGCGGTGAGCGTCAGCTCGATCCCCTCGGATGTGCCGGAGGTGATGACCACGCGGTCGGCAGTGACGGGCATGCCGCGCCGCGTGAGCTCGCCGGCGACCGCTTCGCGCGCCGGCAGAATCCCGACAGAGGGCGCGTAGCCGTTGTGGCCGTCGCGCATGGCCCGCTCCACGGCGGCCACCATGTGCGGCGGGGTCTGGAACCCGAACGTGATCGGATCCCCGATGTTCAAGTACCTCACGACTTTGCCGGCCGCTTCCACCTTGCGCGCCTCCGCGACGATGTTGCGGATGGCGTAGACGAAGCCGCTGACGCGTCGCGCGACGGGTATCGCAGCGGTCGCTCGCATCGGCGGAATGTTATCAGAGTGCCCGGAGGTGTAAATCCTGCTGCGGGGAAGTGGCCAAATGATGTAAATCTTACTCGCTTTGGGCGGTCTGGAGACTCGTCCGTAGACTGATGCTCCCGGTAAGTAGTTGATTAGCTTAAGTATTGGCGCTTGGCAGCGCCTTTGGAATACACCCCCGCGTGACGACACGCTCAGCGGTGACCTCAGCCCTCACGCTGCTCCTCCTTTACGTGCCGTCACCTGCCGCGTCCCAGGATGCTCTCCCGCCATCGGGAGCCCCCTCTCAGACGGCCAGGCCGACCTTCCGTTCCGCCGTGGACCTCGTACGGGTTGCGGCGGTCGTCCGAGACAAGCGCGGCCGATTCGCGCGGAATCTCCGGAAGGAAGACTTCGTCGTCCAGGAGGGGGGGACGCGGCGTGACATCATCGATTTCCGGGCGGATGAGAACGCGCCCGTGCGGGTTGCGCTGCTGTTCGACGTGAGCGGGAGCATGCGGCTGTCGAGCCGCCTCGAGGAAGCCAGGCAGGCGGCGCGGCACCTGTTGAGCGCGCTGAACCTGGCCGACGGAACGGACGAAGCGGCGGTCTACAGCTTCGACATGAACCTGCAGTCCCTGCAGCCGTTCACCGCCGACGCGGGAGCGATCGAGAGCGCCATTTCGCGCGTCGTGCCCTACGGGCAGACGTCGCTCTACGACGCGGTGGCCGAGACGGCCGAGGGGGTCGCCAACACGCCGGCCGGAGACCGGCACCGCCGCGCGGTCGTCGTATTCACCGACGGGCTGGACACCAGCAGCCTGCTGAAGCCGGAGCAGGTGTCCGCCGTCGCCAGCGGGATCGACGTGCCGGTGTACGTCGTGACCGTGCTGACCGAAGGGGAGCGCGACCGTGAGGACGCGCGCGAACAGATCGAAGAGAGTCCGCTGCGCTCGCTGGCGCGATGGACCGGCGGCGACCTGTTCATGACCAGTGCGCCGGCGCACGAGAGCATCGCCGCGCGCCAGATCGTAGACGAGCTGCGGCACCAGTACGTGCTCGCCTTTACTGCGTCGGCCCAGCGCGGCTGGCGTCCACTGGACGTGAAGACGAAGGACCGGAATCTTACCGTGCGCGCCAGGAGCGGATACACCACCGGCGCGCGCGCCGGTTCGTAACCCTTTAGAAGCTCTAACGAAGGAGAACTGCGATGAAGAGGTTCGTATCGGCGGTAGTGATTACGGGGCTGGCCGTGGTGGGCACGAGCGCCTGCGCGACCAAGAAGATGGTGCGTCAGCGCGTCGGCGAGGTCGATCAGAAGGTCGACACGCTCTCGCGCTCGGTCGAAGAGACGCAGCAGCGCACGCGCGCCAACGAGGGGCGCATCGGCGAGGTCGATCAGAAGGCACAGGCCGCGGCGCAGAGCGCCCAGGCGGCGAACTCGCGCGCCGAGGAAGCCTACGGCGCCGCCGGCAAGGTGAACGCCCGCGCCGACGCGATCGAAGCGCGCTCCAAGCGGCTGGTCTACGAAGTCGTGATGAGCGAGGACAAGGGCGGGTTCAAGTTCGGCCAGTCGAAGATCCCGGCCGAGATGCAGACCCAGATCGACGAGCTCGTGCAGCAGCTGAAGGCCAACCCGAACGGCGGCTTCATCGAGATCGAAGGGCACACCGACAACGTCGGCGACAAGCTGACGAACTACAAGATCGGCCTGGATCGCGCCGAGGCGGTGAAGCGGTACCTCTATGAGAACCAGCAGATCCCGCTGCACAAGATGAACGTGATCAGCTACGGCGAAGACAAGCCGATCGCGCCGAACAAGACCCGGGACGGCCGCGCCCAGAACCGCCGCGTCGTCATCAAGGTCCTGGCGTAAGCAACCGCCTGCCGCTCACCGCTTGCCGCCCTACCTCGGGAGGCGAGTGAGCGGTCGCGAACGAGCCACGCGAACGAGCCGAGCGGCGCCCTCGACCTTCAGTGGGTGCCGCGAGCGAGAAAGCGTGCAGGGGAGTCCGAGGGGCGAAGCCCCTCGGATAACGAAGGCGGGCCGGATCGGGGACGGATCGCAGGAGACGGCACCGGAATCCTCCGGGGTCGATCCATCGATATAAACGTCAGCACTTTCGCAGGGTGCTTTGCGTTCCGTCCTCGATCCGGCCCGCTTTTGTCTGTACGCGGTCGGTTTCCGGTTTCGGTTTCGGTTTCCGGTTTCGGGTTTCCGGTTTCCGGCTCTGGCTTCCCGCTTCCGGATTCCCGCTTCCCGAACCTCGACCCTCGCCCCTCGCCCCTCGCCCGTGGGGCCAACGGCGGGACCGGCCCCACTTGCCAGCCGTCCACAGGCCTTCTAGGATGCTGCGGTGCACCGCAATCTGCAGGAGGCAACCATGTTCCGCCCATTCCGCGCGGGTCTCGTGTTCGCGCTGCTCGCCGTCGTCTCCGCCGGCGCCGCGGACGGCCCCGTCATCAAGTTCACGGACGTCAAGCTGAAGAACGGGCTTCGGGTGATCATCTCCGAAGACCACACCGCGCCGACCGTGTCGGTGGCGGTGAACTACTACGTCGGGTCGGCGGACGAGCGCAAAGGGCGCACCGGCTTCGCGCACCTGTTCGAGCACATGATGTTCAAGGGATCCGAGAACGTCGGGCCCGGCGAGCATCCCGCGCTCATCTTCACCAACGGCGGGTCGATGAACGGCACCACCAATCAGGACCGCACGCTGTACTACGAGACGGTTCCCGCCAATCAGATCGAGCTGGCGCTGTTCCTCGAAGCGGACCGGATGAAGTCGCTCGACATCAACAAGGCGAACCTCGACAACCAGCGCGGCGCGGTGCAGGAAGAGCGCCGGCTGCGGATGGACAACCAGCCCTACGGCAAGACCTTCGAGGTCACCGGCGAGCAGGCCTACGACAATCCCGCGTACAAGCACTCGGTGATCGGCTCGATGGAAGATCTCAGCGCCGCCAACGTGGACGACGTGGCGACGTTCTTCAAGACCTACTACGCGCCCAACAACGCGGTGCTCTCGATCGTCGGCGACGTCGACACGAAAAAGACGATGGCGCTCATCGAGAAGTACTTCGGCGCGATCGCGCGCCAGCCCGATCCCAAGCGGCCCGACCTGACCGAGCCGCCGCACACCGCGGAGCGCCGCAGCACGATCGAGGACCCGCTGGCGCGCCTGCCGCGGCTCGACGTGTCGTGGATCGTTCCGCCGGCGCAGTCCGCCGACAGCCCGGCGCTCGACGTGCTGTCGGACGTCCTCTCGTCGGGACGCAGCTCGCGCATCAACCAGGTGGTCGTGCGCGAGAAGCAGCTGGCGACCAGCGCCGGCGCGTTCGCCGCCGACAGCAAGGGGCCGGGGCTGTTCAGCGCGTTCGCCATGGTCGCGCCGGGCAAGAAGGTCGAAGAGGTCGAGGCGGCGATCTACGAAGAGATCGAGAAGGTGAAGAACGGGCCGATTGCCGCGTGGGAGATCGAGAAGGCGCACAACGGCGCGCGGCGGAACCAGGCGGCGCAGGCGACGAGCACCCTGGCCCGCGCGGTGCAGCTCGGCGAGTACGCGATGTTCTACAACGACCCGAACCTGATCAACACGCGCACCGACAAGATTCTCAAGGTCACCGCCGCTGACGTGCAGCGCGTCGCGAAGAAGTACCTGACCAGGGAGAACCGTTCGGTCGTGATCACCCTGCCGAAGGCAGCGCCGCCGAAGGGAGGCCAGTAATGAAGCGCCATCTGTTCGCCATCGCACTCGTCGCCGCCCTCGGCGCCTACGTCGAAGGGCAGCAGGCGCCCCCCGGAGGCGCGACCACGAAGGCCGAAGGCACGGTGCTCAAGAACAAGGCGCCGGTCAACAAGGATCTGCTGCGCGTCAAGCTGCCGAAGCCGCAGGAGGCGGATCTCTCGAACGGCGTCCACCTGATCTTCCTCGAGGATCGGCGCACGCCGCAGGTGAACTTCTCGATGATCATCGACGGGGCCGGCGGCTACTACGATCCCGCCGGCATCCCGGGGCTCGCCGGGTTCACCGCGACGCTGATGCGCGAGGGGACGACGACGAAGACCTCGGAGCAGATCTCCGAACAGCTCGATCGTCTGGCGTCGGCGGTCAGCGTCAACTCCGGGATCACGTCGCCGTCCGCGACGGTGAACGGCAACGGACTGACCAACAACATCGACACGGTGCTGGCGTTGATGGCGGACGTGCTGATGAACCCGTCGTTCCCGCAGACGGAGATCGACCGGTTCAAGGCGCGGACGCGGGCGCTTCTGATGCAGCAGCGCACCCAGCCCGGCTTCCTCGCGTCCGAGCGGTTGAACAAGGTGATCTACGGCGACCATCCGATGGCGCGCGTATCCGCGACGCCGGCGTCGCTCGAGGCGCTCACCCGCGACGCGCTGGTCGAGTTCCACAAGACGCATTTCGTGCCCGACCGCGCGGTGCTCGGCGTGACCGGCGACATGACGTTCGAGCAGGTCAAGGCCAAGGCCGAGGCCGCGTTCGCGGGATGGAAGAAGTCGGGCGCGGCGCTGCCGGCGCAGACCGAGGCGGCGGCGCTGTCCGGGCCGAGCGTCTCGCTCGTCGTCCGGCCGAACTCCGTGCAGACCAGCCTGCGTGTCGGCACGCAGAGCATCGAGCGCAAGGACCCCGACTTCTTTCCGCTCACGGTCGCGAACCGCATTCTCGGCGGTCCGTTCGGCCGGCTGTTCGAGCACTTGCGCGAGCAGAAGGGCTACACCTACGGCGCCAATAGCTTCTTCAGTTCCAGCCGGATCCGCGGCGCCTGGACGGCATCGACCGACGTGCGCTCGGAGGTGACGGATCCGGCGCTGACGGACCTGCTCGCCGAGATCAAGCAGATGCGCGACGTCCCGGTGCCGGCGAAAGATCTCGACAACGCCAAACGCGCCATCGTCGGCAGCTTTGCGCTGCTGCTCGAGAACCCCAACGCGATTCTCGCGAACTACATCGATCGGCACTTCTACGGTCTGCCGGCCGATTACTGGGACACCTACGCGTCGAAGATCGAAGCGGTCACCGCCGCTGACGTGCAGCGCGTCGCGCAGAAGTACTGGACGCCGGAGCGGCTGCAGATCGTGGCGGTCGGCGACCTGGCGAAGGTGGAGCCGGCGCTGAAGAAGCTCGGCACCGTCCAGGTCTTCGACGCGGACGGCAATCCAATCAGTAAGTAATTGGGCTGAGACGCGCCGACGGCAGCGGGCCGCCGGCGCGTCTCCGTTCGAGTCAGGCAGCGCCCGCGCTGACGCGCTCCATCGCGGCCGCGAAGGTATCGATCTCCTCGAGCGTGGTGTAGACGTTCGGCGTGACGCGGATCCCGGTGTACTCGGCGTGGTTGATCGGCGTCGCGATGATCCGCCACTTCTCCCAGAGCTGCTGGACCGCCTTGCCCGTGTCCAGGCCAAGCACCTGGACCGTTCCGATCGCGCACGACTGCGCCGGATCCAGGCTGGTGTGGAGGCGGAAGCGCCCGGTCGGCTTCAACCGTTCCGCCCAGCGGTTGCGCAGGTAGCGCAGCCGCGCGGCCTTGCGCTCGCTGCCGATGCCTTCGTGGAAGGTCAGCGCCTCGGCGATGGCGTTGTGGTTCGCCGCCGGGTGCGTGCCGATCTCTTCGAACTTGCGGATGTCCTTCGTGCGGGATGCCGGCGCCGGCGTGAGGCTCCACAGCCCCTCGATGTTCTCGCGTCTGACATAGAGGAAGCCGGTGCCGATCGGCGCCAGGAGCCACTTGTGCAGGCTGGTGCCGTAGTAGTCGCAGCCCAGGTCCGCCAGCGTGAAGGGAAAGTGCGCGAATGCGTGCGCGCCGTCCACGATCGTCTTCACCCCTTTCGCCCTCGCCGCGTCGCAGATCTTCTTCACCGGGAAGATCTGGCCCGTCAGGTTGGTGATGTGGCAGAAGTGGAGGACGCGCGTTTTCGGACCGATCGCCGAGATCAAGCGATCGGCGAGGTCGTCCATCGACGGCGGCGGCACCGGGAAGGAGATCTTCTTCACCGTGATGCCGTCCCGGCGCACGCGCTGGTCCCACGTGTCGAGCATCCGCCCGTAGTCCTGATTCGTCGTGACGACTTCGTCGCCGGCCGCGAGATCGATCCCGAGCTGCGCGATCTGCAGCGCCTCGCTCGCGTTCCGCGTGATCGCCATCTCTTCGGGATCGCAGCCGAACGCGGCGGCGAGCCGCCGCCGGACGCTCTCGATGTTCGGCTCCAGGATCTGCCCCATGTGATACACGGGCGCCTGGTTGGAGAGGTCGAGATACCGTTTCAGCGTCTCGTGGACGACGCGCGGGCTGGGGCAGCAGCCGCCGTTGTTCAAGTTGACGATCGTCCGGTCGAGGGTGAAGGCCTGCTGGATCTCCCGCCAGTAGGCCTCGTCCTTCGCCAGCTCGGCGGCAGATGTGTCGGCCGCTCGTGCCGCCGCGGCGGCGACCCGCGACAGGCTCTCGTTGGTGAACGCGGTCATGGCGACCGCGCCGGACGTACCCGCGCGGAGGAAACGGCGGCGGCTGAGCATGTGCAACTCCTGACGCGCCCAGCCTACTCCCGGTTCTTTTGAGGCACAATACGCTTCACGAGATGTCGTCGTACGGACCTGCCGTGCTCCGGGTTTGCGTCGGAGCGGTGTTCATCGCGCATGGCGCGCGAAAGCTGTTCGGGATCTGGGGCGGTCCGGGGCTGCAGGGCACCGCTGCCATGTTGACCGCCCTGGGCCTGCCGTATCCGCATCCACTGGCGGTCCTGCTTGCCGTCGCCGAGTTCGGCGGCGGCATCCTGCTGGTGCTCGGCGGGCTGACGCGCTGGGCGGCGCTGGCGCTGGCGCTCGACATGGCGGTGGCGATCTGGAAGGTGCACGCCGCCAACGGGTTCTTCCTCGCCGATCGCGCGGCGCGCGGCGGCGGATTCGAATTCGCGATGGTGCTGCTGGCGGCGCTCGTCTGCCTGGCGCTGATCGGGCCGGGCGCGTGGTCGGTCGATCACAGGCGCAGCCAGTCGTTCGAAGCGGCGGCCCGCGGCCGCGCCCGCGCCCGCAAGATGTAGGACAACTGCAGTAAGATTCGCCTGCTCAGAGGTACCCCATGCCGAGACGAAAAGACGAGCCGGGGTTCAGCCGGCGCAGCTTTCTGAAGACGGTCGGCGCGGGCGGCGTGGCGGCCGGCGTGCTCAGCCAGACATCCAACGTCGATGCGCAGGCCGCGAACGTCCACGGGCCGGGCGCGGTTCCGATTTCCCTCAACGTCAACGGCCAGATGGTGCGGCTTCAGGTCGAGCCGCGGGTGACGCTGCTCGACGCGCTGCGCACGCGCGTCACCCCGCCGCTCACCGGCGCGAAACGCGTCTGCGACCGCGGCGCCTGCGGCGCCTGCACCATGATCGCGGACGGCAAGACGATCTACGCCTGCTCCACGCTCGCGATCGAGGCGCAAGGCAGGCGGATCCGCACCGTCGAGAGCTTCACCCAGGGCACGGTGCTGCATCCGGTGCAGCAGGCGTTCTGCGACAAGGACGGCCTGATGTGCGGCTTCTGCACGCCCGGCTTCGTCACGTCCGCGGTGGCGCTGCTCGAGCGCACGCCGAAGCCGACGGTCGAGCAGGCCAGGCGCGCGCTCGACGGCAACATCTGCCGCTGCGGCACGTACGTGCGGGTGCTCGAAGCGACGCTGAATCCGGGAACGGGAGGCACCCGTGGCTGAGCATCCCACCTCCGCTGACACCTCGCAGGGCGGCCAGCAGCAGCCGCCCGCCGCCGCGCAGGCTCCGGCGGCGCCGCCGCGGAACTGGCCGCCGGTCGCCGACCGCGTCCTTCTCGGCAAGTCCATCAAACGGCTCGACGGACCGGACAAGGCGAGCGGCCGCGCCAGGTACACCTACGACCTGATTCGTCCGGGGATGCTGTACGGCGAGATCCTCGGCTCCCCTCACCCGCGCGCGCGCGTCAAGGCGATCGATCTGTCCGCGGCAAAGGCGTTGTCCGGCGTCCGCGCCGTCATCGCGATCAAGGATCCGGTCGACGCGGCGCGATCCGGCATCAACTATCAGGGGGAGGAGGTCGCGGCGGTCGCGGCCACGACCGAAGAGATTGCGCGCGACGCGGTGCGCCTGATCAAAGTGGAGTACGACGTGCTCCAGCCGCTCGCCACCATCGAGCAGGCACGCAACCCGAACACCCCGCCGGCATTTCCCAACGGCAACGTCAGCAAGCCCAACGTCCGCCAGGAGGGGGATGTCGAGGCGGCGCTGAAGACCGCCGCGCACGTCGTCGAAGGGCTGTATCAGACGCAGGTGCAGACGCACACGTCGCTCGAGACGCACGGCGGGATCGCCGAGTGGGACGGCGACAAGCTGACGCTCTTCATCTCGACGCAGGGGATCAACGCGTCGCGGGACGGCATCGCGGACGCGCTGAAGGTGCCCCGCCCGAACGTGCGCGTCGTCACCGAGTACATGGGCGGCGGTTTCGGCAGCAAGCTCGGGGCCGATGTCCAGGTGGTGATCGCCGCGCGGCTGGCGAAGGAGGCGGGCGCGCCGGTGAAGATCATGCTCGACCGCAAGCACGAGCATCTGATCACCGGGAACCGGCCGTCGGCATTCGCGCGCGTGAAAGCGGGGGTCGACGCCGAAGGCAAGTTCGTCGGGTGGGACTCGGAGACGTGGGGCACCGGCGGGGCCGGCGCGGGCGCCGGTTTCTCGGTGCCTTATCCCGTCTACGCGCCGCCGGCCGGCGGCACGTGGGGGTTCGCCAATCGCCGGCAGACGCACGTGGACGTGTACACCAACGCGGGACCGCAGCGGGCCTTCCGCGCCCCCGGCCATCCGCAGGCGTGCTTCATCACCGAGACGGTGATCGACGAGCTCGCCGATCGGCTGCGGCTCGATCCCCTCGAGCTGCGGCTGCGCAACCTCGCGCCTGAAGCGCCGAACGCGCAGTGGCGGAAGTACTTCGCCATGGGCGCCGAGAAGATCGGCTGGAGCCGCCGCCATCCAACCGGTGATGCGGCCGCGGGACCGATCAAGCGCGGTCTGGGCTGCGCCGCCAACGTGTGGGCCGGCGGCGGCAACCGCCAGACCCGCGCCATGTGCGAGATCCACCCGGACGGCAGCGTCATCAACAAGATCGCCACGCAGGACATCGGCACCGGCACCCGCACGCTGGTGGCGATGATCACGGCCGAGACCATGGGGCTGCCGCTCAACGCGGTGACCGCCGCGATCGGCGACACCAGTTATCCCTTCGCCCCGGGCAGCGGCGGCAGCATCACCGTCGGATCGGTGTCGCCGACGGTTCGCGTCTCCGCCGAGAACGCGCTGCGCGAGCTGTTCGCGAGGGTGGCGCCGCAGCTCGAGACGACCCCCGACGCGCTCGAAGCGAAGGGGGGGCGCATCCAGGTGAAGGGCACGCCCGCGAAGGGCATCGCCTGGCGGGACGCGTGCAAGCTGCTCGGGACGACGCCGATCCAGGCCGCCGGGGAGTGGACGCAGGGTCTGTCCGGCGTCGGCACGAGCGGCGTGCAGTTCGCGGACGTCGAAGTCGACATCGAGACCGGCATCACGCGCGTGCGGAAGATCGTCTCCGTGCAGGACTGCGGGATGATCGTCGACCGGCTGACCGCCGAGAGCCAGATGTACGGCGGCATCATCATGGGGCTGGGTTTCGCGCTGTTCGAGAACCGCATCCTCGATCGCAACACCGCGCAGATGGTCAACCCGAACATGGAGTGGTATCTGGTGCCGGGGATTTCCGACATCCCGGCGATCGACGTGACGCTCGTCGATCAGCCGGAGCGCGGCGTCATCGGGCTCGGCGAGCCGCCCGTGATCTCGACCGCCGCCGCGATCGCCAACGCCGTGTCGAACGCGACCGGCGTCCGGATCCGCAAGCTGCCCGTCACGCCGGATACCGTGCTGGCCGCGCTGCAGCAGGAGCGCGCGGGAGGGACGCTGTGAAGCCCTTTGCTTACGTCAACGCCGCGAACGAGAAGGAAGCGATCGCCGCGCTCGGAACGGAACGCGGCAGGATCCTGCCGCTCGCCGGCGGGATGGATCTGCTGGCGCTGATGAAGGACTACATCGCCCAGCCGGACCGCCTGGTCAACGTCAAGAACCTCGATCGCACGATCGCGCGGACGCCTGACGGCGGTCTGCGCATCGGCGCCGCGGTGACCATCGCGGATCTCGCCGCGCACGCCGACGTCGCGCGGATGTATCCGGCGCTGTCGCAGGCGGCCGCCGACGTGGGCACGCCGCAGATCCGCAACGCCGGGACGGTGGGCGGGAACATCAATCAGCGTCCGCGCTGCTGGTACTTCCGCAACGAGGAATTCGCGTGCCTCAAGAAGGGCGGCTCGCGCTGCTTCGCGGTGGACGGCGAGAACCAGTACCACGCGATTTTCGGACCCGGTCCGTGCCACATCGTGCACCCGTCGAGTCTGGCGGTGCCGGCGGTGGCGCTCGCGGCCCGGATGCGCGTGGCCGGGCCGGCCGGCGAGCGTGAGGTTCCGGCGGACCAGTACTTCCTGATGCCCGATCGGAACCTGTTCGGCGAGACGGTGCTGCAGCCCAACGAGCTGATGACGCACCTGTTGCTGCCGGCGCCGGCGGCGGTCAAGAGCGCGACGTACGAGGTCCGCTTCAAGCAGTCGCACGACTGGCCGATCGCCACGGCGACCGCGGCGCTCGACATCAACGGCCGCACCGTCCGCGGCGCCCGCATCGTCATGGGATCGGTCGCGCCGATTCCGTGGCGCGCCGAGGCGGCCGAGCGCGTCCTCGCCGGCAAGGCGATTACCGAGCAGACGGCGATGGAAGCGGCGGATGCGGCGGTGCAGAGCGCCAAAGCCATGTCGCAGAATGCCTACAAGATCCAGATCGCGCGTACCGCGGTGAAGCGGGCGATCATGGTTGCCGCCGGGCTGAAGGGGAACTGGGCATGAACACCCTGCACTCACGTCACGTCGGTCCGGCGCAGTGCGCCAAGCTCCGGCACAAGGGGATGTACGCCGAAGCCGACTCGCATCCGGAAGAGATGGCGCGGTACCAGGATCCGATCCCGGCCACCGCCTTCTGGTGCGCCTGCACGCAGAAGAACTTCGGGCCCGATGGGATGCCGGTGAATGCCGAAGCCTGCGCGACCGGCAGAGGTTGCTGCGAGCATTAGCGATCTCCGGGCGAATCGCCCCACGCTACAATTGATACGAAGAGGCTCTATGAAGAAGACGCTGATTACCGCGTTCATCGCCGCAGCACCCGCCCTGCTCGCCGCCGCGGGCAACACCGCCGTTACCGGCGACTACGTCGAGGCGCGGACCGCGGAGGTCTTCGCCGGCGGCTGTATCCAGGGCAGCGAGGGCGAGGCGCTCGGGCGTGAAGCGATTCTGGCGTGGCGCGTCGGCAGCGGACAGGTCGACGGCGTCCCGCTCGACGGGCTGTCGGTCGTCGCGGTGGTGGCCAGCGACCTGAACCTGAGCACGCACGAAATCGGCGGCGCCAGACCGCAGAGGATCCGCACCGCGATCCGCGTCGACGCCCGCGCCACCGAAGCGCAGCGCACCGCGCTCGTCGCGATGGCGAAGTCGCTCTCCCCTGTCGTCCGCGACATCGTCGACGTCAAGGCCGTACCGATCTCGTTCACCCGCGACGCCGACCGGTTCGCCGTCACCGCCGGCGAGGCCTCGCTCGAGGTCGCGACGAAGATGGATCACTCGCCGAACTGCGGCGCGATGCGCTGGTACGATCCGCTCGCGAAGACGACGCAGACCGCGATGGGCCACACCAACGCGGAGGCATGGTCGGGGACGTCGCTCGGGACGCAGTGGTCGATGGGCGACAAGCGCGCCTCGTTCTACGGCGCCTTCGAGCTGAAATGATCGCGACGCATGCTGCTCGCGGTTGCGCTGTTCCTTCTCCAATCCACTGCTGACCTCTCGGCCGCGAAACACAGCGAGGCGCTGCCGCCGCAACTGGCGCCGCTGGTAGCGGCGCAGCTCTCGGCGGGCGGCGTCCGTGCAAGTGTGGGGGCGAACGCGCTCTCTTTCTGGTTCGTCAAGCAGCTCGCGGCGGCATCCTGGAGCGAGCTGAAGGAAGGCACGCTCCTCGGCGCCGTCCGGATCGACAAGGACTTCCGCGACATCCGCGGCCGGGTCGTGAAGGCGGGCACCTTCACCCTGCGCTATGGAATCCAGCCGGCGAACGGCGATCACCTGGGTGTCTCGCCCTTCCGTGAGTTCCTCCTGCTGTCTCCCGCCGCCCTCGACACCGATCCCGCCCCGCGCGGCCACGATGGGACGGTCGAGATCTCCAAGGAGGCGATCGGCGGCTCGCACCCCGCAGTGCTGAGCGTCGATCCGCCGGCCGCCCAGGCGCCGCCGCTGTCCGTCGTGACGACGGAGCTGGGGCACAAAGCGATCGTGCTGGAAGTCCCCGCCGCCGGCGCCAGCCTGCGGTTCGGCCTCGTCCTGATCGGTAAAATCGAAGCCTGACGGATGCAGATCCTTGGAGGGGCCGCCCTCATCACGGGCGGAAAGCGAATCGGTGCGTCAGTCGCCCGCGCGCTCGCGGCGGCGGGGATGGACGTCGCCCTGTCGTTCAACCGCTCTCGAACCGAGGCGGAAGCGGCCGCGGCCGACATCGTCGCGGCCGGCCGCCGGGCGCACATCGCGGCCGCGGACCTGGGGGATCCCGCCGCGTGCCGCGCGCTCGTGGACGGGACCGCCGAGGCGTTCGGCCGCCTCGACGTGCTGATCAACATGGCGTCGGTGTACACCGCCGTCAAGTTCGACGAAACCGACGAGCGGGTCTGGCACGCGGCGATGGACGTCGATCTGCGCGCCGCGTTCCTCTGCGCGCGGGCGGCGGTGCCGCACATGCGCCGGCGCGGCGGCGGCCGCATCGTCAATTTCGCCGATTGGGTCGCGGCGAGCGGCCGTCCGCGGTATCCCGGATACCTCCCCTACTACGTCGCCAAGGCGGGAGCGATCGCGCTCACCGAAGCGCTCGCGCTGGAACTTGCGCCCGACAACATCCTCGTCAACGCCATCGCCCCCGGGCCGATCGTCGCGCCGCCGGGCACGAGCGAGGAGGAGGTGCGGGCGGTGGAGAAGGCGACGCCGCTGGGACGGTGGGGCGGCCCCGAGGCGATCGTCCGTACCGTGATATTCCTTCTGGAAGCCGACTTCGTCACCGGCGAAACCATTCGCGTCGACGGCGGACGCCACGTCAAATAGGCAGAGCTCATGAGCGCGCTGAGAAAGCTCGAAACCGGTGTCCCCGGACTCGACATCCTGACTCTCGGAGGGATCCCCGAAGGACGATCGACGCTGATCGTCGGCAAGAGCGGCACGGGCAAGACCGTGGTGGGGCTTCAGATCGCGGGCAACCTCGCGCGGCAGGGGACGCCGACGATCGTGCTCGCCGTCGAAGAGACCCCCGAAGACCTGCAGGACAGCGGCGACGCGCTGTCGCTCGGGATTTCGCGGCTCGTCAAGGAGAAGAAGCTGCATTTCGCGAACATCGGCCGTCCGATGGACGGGCCGACGATCGTGTCCGGCGATTACGACCTGTTCGGGCTGGTCCACCGCGTCGAGGCGATGGTCAAGGAGACGGGCGCCAAGGCGATCGTCCTCGATTCAGCGACGGCGCTGTTCAGCCCGCGGCCGGCGCCCGAAGCGCTGCGCAGCCACTTCTTCCATCTCGTTTATACGTTTCGCACGCTCGGACTGACCGCGATCATCCTGGCGGAGTCCGCGGCGGACTACGGTCCGCTGACGACGATGGGGGTCGAGGACTACGTCTGCGATCTCACCCTCGTGCTGCGCAACATCGTCGACGGCGACAGGCGGCGGCGATCGATCGAAGTGAACAAGTACCGCCGCAGCGCGCACTACAAAGGGGAGTATCCCTGCACCGTCACGAGCCGCGGCCTCGCCGTGTTTCCGCTCGACGCCAAGGAGCATCCGGCCGACGCCAACGTCGAACGATACTCGAGCGGCGTCCAGGGGCTCGACGCGCTGACGCACGGCGGCTGGCTGCGCAACTCGATCATCATCGTGCGCGGACCGACCGGCAGCGGCAAGACGATGCTCGCCGGCTTGTACGCCCGGGCCGGCGCCGCCCGCGGCGAGCGCGTCGTGTACTACGGCTTCGAAGAGACCCGCCCGATTCTGCTGCGCAACTACCGCGAGATCGGCATGCCGATGGAGAAGTTCATCGAGGCCGGCAATCTCAAGGTGATCTGCCGTTACCCCGAGGCGACGAGCCTGGAGGATCTGCTGGTCGATCTGCGCCTCGGGCTCGAGGAGCTGAAGCCGTCGCTCATCGTCCTCGACAGCATCTCGTCGATCGAGCACGCCTCGTCGGAGAAGGGGTTCCGGCAGTTCATGATCGGCGTCGCCGCCATCCTGCGCGAGCATGGGCGCAGCGCGTTCATCACCCAGACGACGCAGGGAAACAGCGTGGAGCACACCGCGCCGTATCTGTCGACGATCGCCGATGTCATCCTGGTGCTCGATTACACCCTCGACAGCTACGAGATGAACCGCACCATGCGGCTGATCAAGATGCGCGGGTCGGATCACGAGAGCAATCCCTACCGGCTCGATATCGAACCCGGCGGCCTCCGGGTGACCAAGATGACCCCCGCGGAAGCGGCGCGCGTCAACGAGCACCATCGCCGTACGACGGACTGACACGGCGAAAGGTCATCTGTATCGGCAGTAGACGGCGAAGGGAAGCCGGTTACCCACTCCTGTTTCAAATCGAACGATTTCAATCGGTTACGGGATCGAGCGGATCCGGCAACCGATTTGCTCTCAGGGGAGTCAGGGTAGCGCGTATGGAAGGAACATCCCGACCGGGTGGCAGCGGCGCGAACACGTGGGACTTCTCGGGGCACGAGGATCGGCTCGCCCTGCCGACCGTTCTCCTGGTCGAAGACGACCGCGACATCCGCGAGATGATCGCCACGCTGCTGGACATGTCCGGCTTCGCCGTCATTGCCTGCGACACCGCGGAGTGCGGCCTCAATGCGCTGCGCGAGCAGGAATTCGACTTGATCCTGACCGACTATGCGCTGCCGCGGCAATCGGGCTTGTGGCTGTTGCAGGAAGCCGAGTCCGAAGGGCTGATACAGGGGACGCCGGTCCTGATTGTCACCGCGCACCCGCACGTCGAAACCGACGCCGCTTACGAGGTCATTTACAAGCCGTTCGATCTCGACGAGTTGATCGAGCGGGTGCGGCAGCGGATGGAAGGGGGGAACGGGACCCGCCGGCGCCGCGCCTCGATGCCGCCCGCGACTCGTCCCGGCATGATCGGCGATACCGGCGGCGGCGATCCCCCCGACTGCCCGGAGCCGGTCGATCTGATCCTCTACATCAGCTCACGCTCTCCGCGATCGTCTGCCGCGGTCAAGACGATCCGCAAGGTGCTGGAGCGTTACAGTTCGTCGCGGGTGAAATTGACCGTGTGCAACCTGTCGGAGAACCCGAACGCGGGCGTGGAAGACTCCGTGGCCTTCACGCCGACGCTCGTCCGCCGGAGTCCCGGGCCGCGGACGTTCATCCTCGGGCACATCACGAGCCCGGAGCTGCTGCTGGAGCTGCTGGCCGACTGTGAATCGGAGCCGAACTGAAGAGCGCGCGCATCGATTCCAGCGCGCCGGTCAGCTCGCGCCGGTCGCGGGCGAAGCAGAAGCGCACGTAGCCTTCGCCGGTGGCGCCGAAGTCCACGCCCGGAACGCACCCGATCCGGCCGCGCGAGATGAGGTACTCGGTCATCGACCAGGAAATCGATTCCCTGGCGCCACCCGGCGGCGCCCACGACGGGTCGATGCGCAGGAACGCGTAGAAGGCGCCGCGCGGCGGTTCGCCGGTGAGCACGCCGCCGGCGCTGGCGCGAATCCCGTCGTAGAACAGGTCGCGGCGCGCCTGCAGCTCCGTGCGGAACTGCGCCACGGCCTCCTGCGATCCCTCGAGCGCGCCGATGCCGCCGAACTGCACCACCGAGGCGATGTTGCTGGCGGTGTAGAACAGCGCCTTCTTCATCCGGTCGCGCAGCTGCGCGTCCCTGGCGGCGACGTATCCGAGCCGCAGCCCCGTCATCGCGTAGGTCTTGCTGAAGGTGTAGAGCGAAATCGTCCGCTCGTACATGCCCGGCAGCGACGCCGGACTCACGTGCTCCGCGGCGTCGAAGATCACATCCTCGTAGGCTTCGTCGGAGAGGATCCACAGCCCATGCCGCCCGGCCAGCGCCGCGATCGCTTCGATATCGGCCCGGCCCAGCACGCCTCCGGTGGGGTTGTGCGGCGAATTGAGGTAGATGGCGCGCGTCTTCGGCGTGATCTTGGCGGCGAGCTCGTCGAGATCGTAGCGCCACCCGAGCGGCTCGCGCAGCGGGCACGGCACCGGCACGCCGCGCGCGAGTTTGATGTTGCCGGCGCACGGCGGCCACTCGGGATCGGGAACGATGACCTCATCGCCGGGCTCGAGCAGCGCCTGGCAGGCGATGAACAGGGCGTGGATGCCGCCGGTCGTCACCATGATCTCGTCGGGCGAGCCGACCGGAATGCCGTTGCGAGTCCGCAGCTTCCCGGCCAGCAGTTCGAGCAGGCGCGGCAGTCCCGTGGTCTGCAGGTAATGACTGCGGTTCTCGTCGATCGCCCGCCGCATCGCGTGCTTGACGGTGTCGGGCGCGTCGAAGCTCACGTCCCCCTGGTCGAGACGGAACGGATCCTCGACGCTGTACATCATGTCGCGGATGCGGATGATGCCGGAGAACGGGACGGTGTCGAGAAACTCACCCATGGGCTGATCCTACCAACTAGACGAGCGCCAGCACACGCTCCAATGTCGCCGCGGCTCGTGAAACCGGCAGGTTGCTGACGTAGAAATGCCGGACACCGGCGGCGGTCAGCTCGCGTATCGAGCGGGCGCAGATCGCGTCGGGCGTCGCTCCGGCGGCGAACTCACGCCGCAGTTCCTCGACCGGCACGGGCAGGAACTGCCGCAGGGTTTCGAGCGTGCGGACGTTGGCGGACCGGTAATAGAAGATGCCGAACATTCCCGGCAGCGCCAGCTTGCGCCGTTCCGCTTCGGCGAGGAACGCTTCGACCGCCGGCCGGCTGTGATGCGAGACGATCTGCGTGAGGTAGAACTCCGCGGTCACGCGGTCCTCGAGCAGGTGCTGCACCTGTGCGGCCGCATTCGAGTGAGGGTTGGCCCACCCGCCGAGCCCGAGCTGCCCGTCCTGGGCGCGGATCATCTCACGCAGCTGCCAGGCGTGCTCCACGCAGCGCGGCGGACCCACGTGCTTGTCGCCCCCCAGCACCACCAGCGTCTCGAACCCGTGTTGCTGCGCGCGATCCGCGTACGACAAGCAGAAGTCCGCGGTGTGCTTGCACGTCAGGAACGGGACGACGCGCGAGCGCGGCACGTCGGTGCCGAGATTGATCACCAGGTGCCGCAGGTTGTCCTCTTCCTTCAGACCGACGGCGCTGTCGGTCAGGAAGACGAACGTGCCCTTGCGCGTCAGACCGCGCACCGCGTGGTAGGTGTCGATCCACGCGTCCATGCTCGCCGCGGTCTCCAGTTCCGCGCGCGGCGGGCGCAGCTCGACGGCAATCACCTGCCCGGCGGTATTGAGTTGATCGACCAGCAAGCTCACCCGTGATACCTCGCCACCTTGGCGTCCCGCCTCCGCCGCGAAGCGGCTGCAGCAGGCAAACTCATATACTAGCGTTTCTGTGCCCGCTGACCGAGCCGCGCTGGAGCGGCTGCACGCGATCCCGCGTCTTCCGTTGCCGTGGTCCCCTCCCGCCATCGAGGATCTCGCCCGGCTGGCCCGGACGCTGGGCGTCGACGCCTCGCTGGTCGTCAAGCGTGACGACGCGATCCCGATCGGGTTCGGCGGGAACAAGATCCGCAAGCTCCAGATTGTCGCGGCGCAGGCGCTCGCCGCCGGCTGCGACACGCTGATCACGACCGGCGGCGTGCAGTCGAATCACGCGCGCGCCACGGCCGCGATCGCCGCCCGGCTCGGGCTGCGATGCGTTCTGGTGGCGAACGGCACGCCGCAGGACCGTCCCACCGGCAACGCGCTGCTCGATCGCCTGCTCGGCGCCGAGATCCGCTACGTCGCGTCGCGCGAGGCGCGCGTCCCGGCCATGGAGCAGGCGGCCGGGGAGCTGCGGGCCGGGGGGCGCCACCCGTTCGTCATCCCGCTCGGCGCGTCCACGGCGCATGGCGCTGCCGCGTATGCGCTGGCGATTGCCGAGCTTCTCACCCAGATGCCGGCGCCCGACACCATCGTCCTCGCGACGTCGTCGGGCGGCACGCAGGCCGGAATCGTCGCCGGCTGCGCGCTGCACGGGCTCGCGACGAGGGTGATCGGCATCAGCGCCGACGATCCGGCGGCGGCGATTGCCGCCGAGATCCGGCGGATCCTCGCGGATCTCGAGCGCCTGATCGGTGTCAGCGCCGGGCGGCTCGCGAACGCGCGTCTCGAGATAGACGACGGGTTCGTCGGCGCAGGGTACGGCGTGCCGACTGCGGAATCCACGGCGGCGATCGAAGCCTGCGCGCGTTCGGAAGCGCTGTTCCTCGATCCCACGTACACGGCAAAGGCGATGGCCGGGTTGATCGCGCGCGCGCGGCGCGGCGAGCTGGCGCGCGGCATCACGCTCTTCTGGCACACGGGAGGACAGGTGGGGTTGTTCGCATGATTTCGCTGACGTTTCTCGGCGCGGCGCGGACGGTGACCGGCTCGAAGTACCTCGTGGAAGCCGGCGGCGCCCGCATTCTCGTCGATGCCGGCCTGTTCCAGGGGCTCAAGGAGCTGCGGCTCCGCAACTGGGCCGACTTTCCCATACCGGCGTCGAGCATCCAGGCGATCGTCCTGACGCACGCGCATCTGGATCACTGCGGCTACCTGCCGCGTCTCGTCTCGCAGGGGTTCAAGGGGCGGGTCTTCTGCACGCAAGGCACCCAGGATCTCTGCCGCATCGTGCTCCCCGACTCGGGCCGCATCCACGAAGAGGACGCCGAGTATGCGAACCGGCGCGGCTTTTCGAAGCACGCGCCGGCGCTGCCGCTCTATCGCGAAGTCGATGCGCTCCGCGCCGTGTCGCAGCTGCAGCCCATCGGCTACGAACGCCCGGTGCCGGTCGCCAGCGGAATCGAAGTGGAGTTCATCAACGCCGGACACCTGCTCGGTTCGGCGTTCCTCCGGATGAAGATCGACGGCCGGACGATCGTGTTCGGCGGCGACCTGGGGCGGTTCGGACGCCCGGTGCTGCCGGATCCGACGATGGTGGAGGCGGCGGACTTCCTGCTGGTGGAATCCACCTATGGCGATCGCGAGCACGCGCAGGACGACGACGGCGTCCGCCTCGAACAGATCGTCAAGGACACCGCGGCGCGCGGCGGAAAGCTGATCATTCCGGCGTTCGCCATCGGGCGCGTCGAGGAGCTGCTCTACTGGGTCAAGCGGCTCGAGGAGGAGAAGCGGATTCCGGTGCTGCCGGTTTTCGTCGACAGCCCGATGGCGGCCGCGGCGCTTCAGCGCTACAGCGAGCGGGTGCACGAACTCGATCCCGAGATGCATCCGGAGGAGCGCGACGACAAGGCGCCGCTCGATGCGGCGGCGCCTCACTCCGAGAGCGTCCGGCGCAAGATCGCGCGGCAGGAGCGCGAGATGTGCGCCTTCTGCACCGAACGCTTCCACGTGATCGCCAACGTCGAAGAATCGAAGCAGCTGACCGCTTCGCAGGCCCCCGCGATCGTGATTTCCGCCAGCGGAATGGCGGAAGGCGGGCGGGTGCTGCACCACCTGAAGGCGGCGCTGCCGAACCGGCAGAACACGGTGCTCTTCGCCGGGTATCAGGGGGCCGGCACGCGCGGGCGCCGGCTCGTCGACGGCGAGAAGAGCATCAAGATCCACGGCCAGTGGGTGCCGGTGGCGGCACGCATCGAGCGCATCGATTCGATGTCGGCGCATGCCGATGCCGGCGAGATCATGCGCTGGCTCGGCGGTTTCAAGGCGGCGCCGGCGCACACCTTCATCGTTCACGGCGAGCCGGCGGCGCAGGACGCGCTCGCCGCGCGCATCCAGCGGGAGCTCGGCTGGCAGGCGCACGCGCCGGAGCACGGGGAGCGGCAGGAGTTGTAGGCGCGGGCCGGTTAAGATCGATCCATGTACCGCCGTTTGCTCTTGCTGCTGACCTGCCTCGCGCTGCCCGGCGCGTTCGGCGCCGCGCAGACGCCCGCGCGCCCGGACGCGTCGAAATCACCCCTCGTGGAGCGAGTCGGGGATACGGGCTTCATCCAGCTCGAGTCGCCCAGCTTCGCCGCGCTCACCGATCGACAGAAAGCGCTCGCCTACTGGCTGACGCAGGCCGCGATCGCGATCGACCCGATCGTCTACGACCAGCTCTCGCGCTTCGGGCTTCGGCAGAAGCGGATCCTCGAAGGTGTGATGGCGCATCGGGACGGGATCGCCCCTGCGTCTCTGCCGAAGTTTCGCGAGTACGCGCTCCTCTTCTGGGCGAACCGCGGCAATCACAACGAGACCACCGGGCAGAAGTTCCTGCCCTCGTTCACGGTCGAGGAGCTGCGCGCCGCGGTGCAGAAGGCGCACGCCGCGGGCGCCTACCGGACGCCGTCCGGAGATCTCCCGGCGCTCGCGACGGCAGACGCGGTGGCCAGGGAACTGGATGATCTGCGCGCCGCCTTCTTCGACGCGGCGTTCGAGCCGCAGATTACCGCCAAGACGCCGCCCCCCGGCCTCGACATCCTGCAGGCGAGCTCGAACACGTTCTACCAGGGCGTGACGCTCGCGGACCTGAAGGCGTTCCAGGAGCGGTATCCGTTGAACTCGCGCCTGGTCAAGGACGCGGGCAGCGTGCGCGAGCAGGTTTACCGCGCCGGCACGGCGGATGGAAAGATCCCGCCGGGACTCTACGCCACCTACCTGCGCCACGCGATCGGGTTCCTCGAGAAGGCGCGTGCGCTGGCCGATCCGGCGCAGGCGAAGGCGATCGGCAGCCTGATCCGCTTCTACCAGACCGGCGAGCCCGCCGATTGGCTGCAGTTCGGCGCCGACTGGATGCGGAGCGACGCCACCGTGGACTTCGCCAACGGCTTCATCGAGGTGTATCGCGACGCGCGCGGCGCCAAGGGCAGCTCGCAGAGCTTCGTGACGGTGACGGATCGTCCGGTCACCAGCGTGATGGGCAGTCTGGCGAAGAATGCCGCCTACTTCGAAGACAAGGCGCCGTGGGCCGACGCCTACAAGAAGCGCGACTTCACGCCCCCGGTGGTCAAGGCCGTCGAGGTCCTGATCGAAACCGGCGACTTCCACGTCAACACGATCGGCGTCAACCTCCCCAACGAACAGGAGATTCACGCGAAGTACGGCACCAAGAACTTCCTGCTGCTCGGCAGCAGCCATGCGCTCGGCGCCGCGGGATCGTCGATCGACGAGTTCGCCGCGTCTCCGGAGGAAGCGGCGCGCTCGAAGAAGTACAGCCAGGAAGCCGAGGACCTGCTGACCGCGATGCACGAAGTGATCGGCCACGGGTCGGGCAAGCTCACCGAGAAGGTGCAGGGCAATCCGGCACGCGCCCTGAAGGAGTACTACTCGACGCTGGAGGAGGCACGCGCCGACCTCATGGGACTCTGGAACATCGGCGACCCCAAACTGAAGGAGCTGAAGCTCGTCACCAGCCAGGACGAGGTCGCGAAGGCGATGTACGACAACGCGGCGCGGGCGGCGCTGACGCAGCTCCGCCGCATTCCGCGCGGCGAGACCATCGAGGAGGACCACCAGCGCGACCGCCAGCTGATCGCGCACTACATCCGCGATACGACCGGCGCCATCGAGTACTTCGAGAAGGGCGGCAAGACCTACGTGCGCGTGAAGGACTACGCGAAGATGCGCGAAGGCGTCGGCACGCTCTTGGCGGAGCTGATGCGGATCAAGGCGGAAGGGGACTACGACGCGATCAAGGCGCTGGTCGACAAGTACGGGGTCCGCTTCGATCCGGCGCTCCGGGACCAGGTCGTCGCCCGCTACAAGACGCTGAACCTGCCGTCCTACTGGGCGGCCGTCAACACCAGGCTGACGCTGGGGCCCGGGCCGACGAAGGACGTGCCGGCCGTCACGATCAGCTATCCGCGTGACGCGGTCCGCCAGTATCTGGAGTACGGCGCGATGTACGATGCGAGCCTGACGTCCAAATGAGCGCGCCGACACCAGCCTCCGCGGTCGATACCCGCCGCTACCTGCTCGAACGCGTTGACGAAGCCGCCGTGGTCCAGCTCTACGCCGACGGCTTCGCGGACCTGCCGCTGCGCGAGAAGGTGCTGATCTACCACCTCTATCAGGCGGCGCTGGCCGGGCGCGACATCTACTACGACCAGCGCTATGCCCACAACCTCGAGATGAGGGACGTGCTGGAGGAGATCCTCACCCACCCCTCCGGCGTCGACGCCGCGACGCTGGCCGAGATCGAGCGCTACACCAAGCTGTTCTGGATCAACACCGGGCCGTACAACAATCTGACCGCGCGCAAGTTCGTGCTCAAGTGCACGCCGGAGGCGTTCGCCGCCGCCGCCCGGCAGGCGGAGCGCAACGGCGCGCGCATCCCCGGCGATCTGGATCGCCTGACGCCGTACTTCTTCGATCCGGACGTCGATCCGATCGTCACCAACAAGACGCCCGGTCCCGGGAAGGACATCCTCGAAGCCAGCGCCAACAACCTGTACGACGGCGTCACCATGGCGGACCTCGAGCAGTTCACCGAGGCCTATCCCTTGAACTCGCGCCTGGTGAAGCGCGGCGGCCGGCTCGTCGAGGAGGTCTACCGGACGGGCGGCATGTACGACCGGTACATCCGCGAGATCGTCAAGCACCTCGAAGCGGCGATCCCGTTTGCGACCGAGCCGATGGCGCATGCCCTGCGCGCGCTGATTCGCTTCTATCAGACCGGCGAGACGGCGGATCGGATCGCCTACGACATCGCCTGGGTGCAGGATCGCGACTCGCCGGTCGACACGATCAACGGCTTCGTCGAAGTCTACATGGACGCGCGCGGCATCAAGGGCGCGTGGGAGGCGCTGGTCTACTACGTCAACCCGCACAAGACCGAAGGGATCCGCAAGCTCGCCGCCGCCGCGCAGTGGTTCGAGGATCGCATGCCGTGGGCCCCGGAATACCGCAAGCAGGGAGTGCGCGGCGTGTCCGCCAACGCCATCGACGTCGTCATCGAAACGGGCGACTCGGGGCCGGTGACGCCGGTCGGCATCAACCTGCCGAACGACCAGACCATCCGGGAGCAGCACGGCAGCAAATCGGTCTCGCTCTCGAACGCGAACCAGGCGTACGACAAGTCGACGCTGCCCGAGTTCCGGCGCGAGTTCGCCTGGAGCGTGGAGGAGGCGGAGCGCGCCGAGAAGTGGAGCAGCCTGGCGAGCGAGATCACCACCGACATGCACGAGGTCATCGGCCATGGATCCGGCCGCATTTCCGAGCGGCTCCAGGGCAGCCCGCAGACGGTGCTGAAGGAACAGTATTCGGCGCTCGAGGAATCGCGCGCCGATCTGGTCGCGCTCTACTTCGTTCCCGACGCGAAGCTCGTGGAGCTGGGGCTGATCGAGCAGGCCGATCAGGCCGAGATCGTCCGCGCGGAATACGAGGCGTACGCGCGCAATGCGCTGGTGCAGTTGCGCCGGATCCGCGAAGGCTCGCAGATCGAGGAAGACCACATGCGCAACCGGCAGATGATCGTCGGCTGGCTGATCGCCAACTCGCGCGCCATCGAGGTGCGCCGCCGCGACGGCAAGACCTACTACGTCGTCGTCGACGTGAAGGCGTTCCAGGAGGGCGTGGGACGGCTGCTCGCGGACGTGCAGCGCATCAAGGCGGAAGGGGACTACGAGGCCGCAAAGGCGCTGTTCGAGACCTACGGGGTCCACTTCGATCCGGCGCTGCGCGACGAAATCGTCGAGCGCGTGGACCGGTTGAAGATGCCGTCCTACACCGGGTTCGTCCAGCCGCGCCTCGAGGCCGTTCGCGACGCCGCCGGCGGGATTACCGATGTCCGGATCTCGTATCCGCTGGATTTGAAGACCCAGATGCTGGAGTATTCAGGCCGACGCTGACCTCGGAGGTGCCGGGTGCCAGGTGTTTGGGTCCGGGTGCCGGCTGCAGTCCTGATTCCGGCGGCGCTGCTGGGTGCCGGCCAGCAGACCCGCGCGCCGCGTCAGATCCCGCTCGAAGTGCGGCGCCAGGCGGCCCAGCCGGCCGGCGCGACGCCCGTCGAGGTCCTCAACGCGGAGAAGGGATGGGCCGCGGCGGACGTGCTGATGCCGCTGACGCGGTCCGCGAACCGCGAGGTCGCCGATGCCGCCGTCCGCGCGCTGGGACGCCTCGAAGATCCCCGCCTCGTGCTGCCGCTCATTTCATTGCCGGACATCTCGGTGGCCGCACGCGCCGACGCCATCGCCCAGTCGTTGAAAGGATTCGATCCCGCCTCGGATCCGCGGCTCGTGCAGACCGCCCTCGAATGGTTGTTCGTGCAGGGAGACAAGCCGCTCAGCCAGCGAACCATCGGTGAGGCGGCGCAGGTGATGGTTCCCCTCGGGCGCATCGCCTACGCGACACCCGGACAGATGCGCAAGGCCGAGAGCCTCATCCTCCGCATCACCCTGTTCTCGCGGCCGGACTTCCGTCTCGGCAGCTTCTACGTATCGGGGCTTCGCGCACTCGAGATCCTGGCGCGCACCAATACGAAAGTGTCGGCGCTCGACCCGGATACCGTCGCCGAGCTCGAGAAGACGGTCAACAGGCAGTCGTTGAACGATACCGGCGCGGCGGCGTTCCTGGCGCTGTCCGCCTTGATCAACGGCCGCGGCCTCAGCGAGGAGACCGAGCGCATCGCGCTCGAGCACGAAGACGCACAGGTACGGCGGCTCGCCATGACCGTCCTTACCGGCAGCGGCGCCGGACTCGACGACGCCTCCCGGCTGCGGTTGATCGAGGAAGGGCTGGGCGATCCTTCCGCGCAGGTCCGCTACGAAGCGCTGCGCGCGTACGTCCGCCGTGCCGCCAGAACGAACGGATGCGGCCCGATTCTCGATCGGAGGGAGGATCGGGATCTCCACGTGGCGCTCGCCGCGATCGACGCGCTCGGCGATCACTGCAAGGACGACGAAGACATCACCGGCCTGGTGATGGCCGATGCGCGAGTGCCTCCCACGGTCGGATCCTGGCATCGCGAGACGCACGCGTTCGTCGCGCTCGCGAAACGCTCGCCCGAGAAGGCCGCAGCCTTGATGGAGGCGTTCGCGAGCCACCCCGTCTGGTGGGTGCGGATGTACGCGGCTGGCGCGGCGGCCGTCTCGGCCGATCTCGTCCACCTCGAGAAGCTCGCATACGACGCCAACGACAACGTGCGTGAGGCGGCCGTCGAGGCGCTGTATCGGTTGAAGCGCGACGAGGCGCTGCGCCCGCTCCTCGCCGCGCTCCAGCGCACGGACGCGCAGCTGCTGCGGACGGCGGCGCGCCTGCTCCAGGAGCTGCCGCGCAGCACCCCGCTGTCCCGCCCGCTGATCGCCTCGCTGATGCGGGTCACCAGGGAAGGCAGCGAGAGCGCGCGGGACACGCGCCTCGCGCTTCTCGACGCCATCGCGGTGCACACGACCGGCGATGACGCGGCCGAGATGCTGCCGCTGCTGAAGGACTTCGACGAAAAGGTGGCCGGCCGCGCCACACAGGTGATCACCCAGGCGACCGGCCGCGCGGTCACGGCTGCGCCCGCCGCCCCCACGCGCGGCTGGCCGCAGGAATTCCTCGACCTGCGCCAGTGCGTCACCGTGAACCTGACGACCGGCCGCGCGTTCCGGATGAAGATGCAGCCGGCCAGCGCGCCGATCGCCGTCGACCGGTTCCTCAAACTGGCGACGAAGGACCACTACTACGACGGCCTGACGTTCCATCGCGTCGTTCCCAACTTCGTGATTCAGGGCGGGAGCCCCGGCGCGAACGAGTATGCCGGCCACAAGGAGTACCTGCGCGACGAGGTGGGGGGCAGAAACGTCCGCGGCGCCGTCGGGCTGTCGACGCGCGGGCGCAACACCGGCGACGCCCAGTTCTTCATCAACCTCGTGGACAACAATCGCCTCGACTACGACTACACGGTCTTTGCGTCGATCGAGGATCTCTCGGTGGTGGATCGGATCCAGGAAGGAGACGGCATCAGATCGATCCATCTCACCAAGTGCAGCGGCTGATAAGATTCGCCGCATGAACCGCCGACAGTTCGTTCAGTCGCTGGGCGTGGCCGCGGCCGCTTCCGGGATCCGCTCCGTCCGCGCCGCCGCCGCGGCGCCGATCAAGCCGAGACGGCTGGCCGCCGGAGACACGATCGCGCTGGTCAGCCCGGCGAGCGCGACGTTCAACAGCCTCGACCTGCAGATCGCCCGCGAGTCGCTCGAGGCGCTCGGCTTCAAGGTCCGGCAGGGCGAGCACATGATGGAGCGCCACGGTTATCTCGCCGGCGCCGACAAGGCGAGGGCGGAGGACATCAACAAGGCGTTCGCCGATCGTTCCATCGCCGGCATCCACGCGATTCGCGGCGGCTGGGGGAGCGCGCGGCTGCTTCCCTATCTCGACTTCGACGCCATCCGGCGCAATCCCAAAGTGCTGATCGGCTACAGCGACATCACCGCGCTGCTGCTGTCGATCCATGCGAAAGCCGGCCTCATCACCTTTCACGGACCGATCGGTCTCGGCCGCTGGGACGCGTGGTCGCTCGACTACTACCGCCGGGTCCTGATGGGCGCGGAAGCCGTCACGTACTCGAACAAGCAGGGGCTGTCGAACGACCGCAACAGTCTCGTCCAGGTCGAGTTCCGCACGCTGACCCACACCCCGGGCAGGGCGCGCGGCCGGCTGCTCGGCGGCAACCTGACGGTGCTCACCGCCATTCTCGGCTCCCCCTACCTGCCCGAGTGGGACGACGCGATTCTGTTCTGTGAGGATGTGGGAGAGGATCTGTATCGCGTCGATCGGATGTTCACCCAGCTCAAGCTCGCGGGCGTGTTGGCGAAGATCAAAGGATTCGTCTTCGGCGGCTGTTCCGAATGCGGGCCCGGCGAAGGATACGCGTCGCTGACGCTCGAGGAGATCATCCGCGATCACATCAGGCCGCTCGGCGTGCCGGCATGGCAGGGGGCGATGATCGGCCACGCGCAGCCGCAATGGACGCTGCCGGTCGGCGCACCCGTCGAGATCGACGCCTCGGCCGGAACGATCAGACTGCTCGACCCGGCGGTCGGCTGAGCGCTACTCTTGTCGGATGGCATCGCGTGAGCTGGCAGGGAAGAGCGTCATCGTCGCCGGAGCGGGGCTCGCCGGACTCTCGGCGGCGAGGGCGCTGGAAGCCCGCGGCGCCGCCGTCACCGTCATCGAGGCGCGCGACCGCGTCGGCGGCCGCGTGTGGACGCTGCGGAACCAGTTCGCGGCGCGGCAGCACGCCGAGGCCGGCGCAGACCTGATCGAGGACGAGCAGGAGCACGTGCTCACTCTCGCCCGGGAGCTTGGCCTCGAGCCGGTCCGCATCCTGCGAAGCGGCTTCGGATTCTACGGCCCGGACGCACGCGGCCGCCGGCGGGTGCAGACCGGTCCGGGCGCGATGGCGAGGATCGGCGAGCTGCTGCGGACCACCGTGCGCGACTTCAAGCTGGCGGAAGAACGGTGGGACAGTCCGGTCGCGGCGAAGCTCGGACGGCAGTCCGTCGCCGACTGGCTGGAGCGCGCCAAGGCACCCGCGGCGCTGCGCGCCGGGGTTCGCGGATTCCGCGGATTCTTCCTGGCCGACCCCGAGGACCTCTCGATGCTCCCGCTCGTCGAGCAGTTCGCCGGGTCGGGTCCGCCCGGGCGCGGGCACATCTTCAGGATCAAGGGGGGCAACGACCGGCTCGCAACGGCAATCGTGAAGCGCCTGCGCGGAGCGGTGCTGCTGAGCACGGTCGTGCGGCGGATCCGCCGTCACGACGACCGCGTCACCGTTACGGTCGAGGCGCTGGGAAAGCCGCACACCGAGCTGACCGCCGACTTCGTCGTCTGCGCGCTGCCGGCCTCGACGGCGCGCGGCGTCTTCTTCGATCCCCCGCTGCCCGAGCCGCAGCGCCAGGCCATCGAACATCTCCGTTACGGCTGCGCGACGCGGCTCCTGCTGCAGTTCGATCGCCGCTTCTGGAGGAAGCCGCGGCGCCCGCTCGCGTTCGGCACCGATCTTCCCACCGGCGCCGTGTGGGACGGCAACGAGCACCAGCCCGGGCCGCAGGGCATCCTGAGCTTCCTCGCCGGCGGCGGTGCGTCGAAAGCGCTGCAGGACACGCTGCATGCCGAAGGGGAGCGCGGCGTGATCCGGCAGCTCGACTGGCTCGGACGGCCGTCTCGGCTGATCGCGTCCCAGGTCGTGGCCTGGGATCACGACCCGCTGTCGCGCGGCGGGTATGCCTATTTCGACCCCGGGTTCGACCCCATGTGGCGCGCGTGGCTCGCCCGTCCGGCAGGGCGCATCGTCTTTGCCGGCGAGCACACGAGCATCAAAGGGCAGGGCTACATGAACGGCGCGATCGAATCGGGCCTGCGGGCCGCGGCGGAGATTTCAGCTCTCGTCGATTAGCGCGTCCCAGGTCTCGGGATCCTGCGAGACGAGCGTGGCGAGGTACAGCGACACGTCCTCGGCAGGATAGTGGGCCGAGAGGTGCTCCACGGCGGTCTTCACCTTGCCGGGATCCGGCTTCGGCACGTTCTCCTCGCTGATGAGGCCGTTGTCGTGCGCGATGCCGAGCTGATCGAGGAACGCTCCCATCATCGCGCGCTGCCGCTCCAGGTGATAGCTGACCAGCGCCCGGGCGGCGATCGCGTCCGAGATGGTCGGCAGCTGTGCAAGATAGCGCGCGCGCTTGTCCGGCGCGAGCGCCAGCACGCTGCGCGGCCGGAACTTCATGTGCGTGGCGATGGACGCGACCGCCTCCAGTTGCTGGTCGGCCGAGTGTTCGTCGTTCCAGAAGAGACCGGCGGCGTCGACGCGGCGTTCGAGCGGCATGCGGCGAAAGAGCTTCGAGGGCCTGTAATTGGAGAGATCCCGATCCATCTCTTCATCTTATTCCGTCAACCCTGCGGAATCGACGATCGTCTAAGTCACACGATGCGAGCGAGCGGCCAACGAGCCACGCGGACGGAGCGAGCCGGCGGCGCGGCGGGCCCGCGAACGTGCCGGGCAGGGGCGAACGCCCCCCGGTGAAGAGATGGAAACCTTCCTGCAGGATCTCCGCTTCGGGCTGCGCACGCTGGCGAAGAACCCGGGCTTCGCCTATGTCGCGATCGTCACGCTCGCGCTGGGCGTCGGCGCGAACGCCGCGATCTTCAGTGTCGTGAATGCCGTCCTGCTGCGGCCCCTGCCGTGGAGCGATCCGGACCGCGCGGTGATGATCTGGAGCCGCTGGACGGCGTTCGACAAGACGTGGGTGTCGGACGGCGAGGTGAACGGCTACCGCCAGCAGTCGCGCACGCTTGCGGACGTCGGCGCCTGGGCGGACGGGCAGGTGAACCTCACCGGCGACGGCGAACCGGAGCGGGTCGCGTCGGGGTTCGTGACCGCGAACCTGTTTTCCGTGCTCGGCGCGGCGCCCGTCAAGGGACGCCTGTTCACCGCACAGGAAGACGTGCCGAACGGGCCGAACGTCGTGATCCTCGGCTACGGGCTGTGGGTGCGCCGTTATGCCGGCGATCCGTCCGTGGTCGGCCGCACGATCCAGATCAACGGCGCGCCGTATCAGGTCGTCGGCATCATGCCGGCGGGGTTCGTCCTCCCGACGGACTTCCAGAATCCCGCGCCGAGCACGTTGTGGCTGCCCGTCCAGTGGAACGGATCGAGCACCGATCACGGAAGCCACTCGTTCTACGCGGCGGCGCGGTTGAAGCCCGGCGTGACTGTCGCGCAGGCGCGCGACGATCTGCACGGCCTGGCGCGGAGCTGGACGGAGCAGGGCCTCTATCCGCGTCAGATGCAGTTCGACACGGTGACGCTCACGCTGCGCGACGAAGTGGTCGGCGGCGTGCGGCGGACGCTCTGGCTGCTGTTCGGCGCCGTCGGCTTCCTCCTGCTGATTGCCTGCGCGAACGTCGCCAACCTGCTGCTCGCGCGCGCCGAAGCGCGGCAGCGCGAGATGGCGGTGCGGACGGCGCTCGGCGCCGGCGCCTGGCGCGTGATTCGCCAGCTGCTGACCGAGAGCCTCGTGCTCGCCACGATCAGCGGCATCGCCGGCCTCGTGCTCGCGGCCGTCGGCGTGCGCGCGCTGGCCGCCTGGAACCCGTCCAGCATTCCGCGCGTCGCGGGCACGACCGTCGACTGGCGCGTGCTGGCGTTCACGATGCTGCTGGCGCTGATGACGACGGTGATCTTCAGCCTCGCGCCGGCGGCGAGGATCCTGCGTTCGGATCTCACGGAGTCGATGAAGGAAGGCAGCGCGAATGCAACCACGGGCGGCGCGCGCCGGCGCTTCCGCGACGCGCTCGTCGTCGCCGAGATGGCCCTCGCCGTCGTCCTGCTGATCGGGGCCGGGCTCATGCTGCGCACGCTGTGGTCGCTGCAGCGGATCGATCTCGGATTCAACCCGTCGGGTGTGTTGACGATGAGGATCGCGCTGCCGCAGGCGGCGTATCCGCAGCCGGAGCAGGTCGTCGGGTTCTATTCGCGTCTGATGGATCGAATCCGCACGGTACCCGGCGTCACGGCCGCGGGGGCGGCGCGGGTGCTGCCGCTCGGCTCGACGATCGGCGACTTCGGCCTGCGGGTGGACGGCTACGTGCCGCCGCCCGGCACGAACGCCAAGGGGGACTGGCAGATCGCGACGGACGGGTACCTGCAGGCGATGGGGGAACGCATCGTGCGCGGCCGCGGCATCGAGCCGACCGACACCTCCAGCTCGCAGCTCGTCGCGCTCGTCAACGAGGAGATGGCGCGCCGGTACTGGGCCGGACGCGATCCGATCGGGGGGCGGTTCCGGATCGGCGGACGCGCCGATCGGCCGTGGGTCACCGTCGTCGGCGTGGTGGGCGACGTGCGGCACAACGGCGTCACCGAAGTCATCAAGGAGAAGTTCTACGTCCCGCATACGCAATGGCATCTCTCGGTCGGCAACCCGATCCGCTCGATGACCCTGGTGCTGCGCACCAGCGGCGCACCGGCGGCGCTCGCGGCGCCCGTGCGGGAGGCGATCCGGCAGATGGATCCGAATCTGCCCGTTGCGGACGTGCGCGAGATGGACGAGGTGGTGGGCGCGGCGCTCTCGACGCCGACGTTCATGAGCGTGCTGCTGTCGATCTTCGCCGCGCTCGCGCTCTCGCTTTCGGCGGTCGGCATTTACGGCGTGCTGTCGTACGTCGTCAGCCGGCGGACGCGGGAGATCGGCATCCGCGTCGCGATCGGCGCCGGCCGCGCCCGCGTGCTGCGCATGGTGCTCGGCAGCGGCGTGTCGCTGGCGCTCGTCGGCATCGGCGCCGGATTGATGCTGGCGTTCGGCGTCACGCGGCTGCTCCGCGGCCTGCTGCACGGCGTCACGCCGGCTGACCCGTCGACGTTTGCGGCCGTCGCGGCCGCGCTGGTCGGCGTCGCCGCGATGGCCAGCCTGGTGCCGGCCTGGCGCGCGTCACGCGTCGATCCGGTCATCGCGCTAAAATCAGAATGATTGGCGCCTGATCGTCTGTTCACGCCGCGCTTCTTCGTGATGTGCGGCTTCTCGTTCACCGTCTTCCTGTCCGCGTTTCAGCTGCTGCCGACGGCCCCGTTCCACATCCTGGATCTGGGCGGCGGCACCTCGGCGGCCGGATTGTTCCTCGGCTTCCTGACCTATGCGTCCGCGTTCTCGGCGCCGGTCACGGGCACGCTGTCGGATCGCCTCGGCACGCGCCGCGTGCTGATCATCGCCGGCGTCGCGATCACGCTGTTTACCGTCGCCTACGCGCTGATTCCCAGCTACAAGGTCATGCTCGCGCTCGTGCTGGTGCACGGCGTGTTCTGGTCCGGACTGCTGACCGGGTCGGCCGCCTACATGACCAACATCCTCCCGGAGAGCCGCCGCGCCGAAGGGATTGCCTACTGGGGGCTGTCGACGATTGCCGCGATCGCGGTGGCGCCGTCGATCGGCTTCTGGGTGTACCAGTTCGGCTGGCGCGCGCTGTGCCTCGAGAGCGCGGCGTTGAACGTGTTGATGGCGGTGATCGCCTGGCGGCTGCCGGCGCAGCACGTGAGCCCGCAGGCGGAAGGCACGCGCAACGGGCGTCTGATCGAGTGGCGCGTGCTCATCCTGTCGTTCACGCTGTTTCTCTATTCGTTCGGCTACGGCGGCATCACCAGCTTCACGGCGCTCTACGCCGACGCCAACGGCGTCACGCCGAAGGGGATCTATCTCACCGCCCTGGCATTGATCATCCTGGTCACCCGGCCCTTGTCCGGGCGCATCGGGGACCGGTGGGGCTACCGGCGGGTGTTCCTGCCGTGCCTGATCCTGATCACGCTCGGGCTCGCGTGCCTGACGTTCGGCGGCACGCGGTTCTGGCTGGTGACGTCCGCGATCATTTTCGGCGCCGGGTTCGGCACCGCCTATCCGGTGTTCGCCAGCTACGTGATGAAGCACGTCGGCGCGGACCGCCGCGGCGCCGCGTTCGGCGCCATTCTCGCGTGCTTCGATACCGGCATCGGCACGGGCTCCACCAGCATGGGGTGGCTGATCGGCCGCTATGGCTTCGGCCGCGCGTTCGGCGTGGCGGCGATCCTCGCGGCGCTGTCGCTGCCGTATTTCCTGTTCGCCGACGCCTTGCTGCGGAAGAGGACCTAGCCTACGATAGAAGCGGGGAGCCGATGGGGCGCGCTGCGCACATCCTGATCGTGCTCGCGATGGTGTCGGCCGCGGGCTGCGGCGACTCGTCGGAATCAGGGACCACCCCGCCGCCGCTGACGACGCCGACGCCGCCCCTGCCGCCGCCCGTTTCCACCTACACGCTGTCCGGTGTGATCAGGGAGACGTGGACGCTGCTGCCCGTGGCTGGCGTCACGGTCGCGATCGTCGCGGGCCCGACCCGCGCCTCGGTCATGACCGACACCGCGGGCCGGTTCGCGCTCACGAACCTGACTGCAGGGCTGTACGACCTGTCCTGGTCGAAGGCGTTCTTCACGACCAGGACGCAGAATCAGATCCAGGTCCTCGCCGACACCACGTTCGACGCCACCATCGGCGTCTTCGTCCAGGGCACGGCAACCGAGGGCGACGTGACCGGTTCCTGGGTGGGCAACGGGCCATATCCCGATGAACCGTTGTGGCTGACCCTGATTCAGCGGGGCAGCAGCATCGAGGGTTTCTACAAGGACCGTGTGTCGTCGACCACGAGCGTGACCGGCACGCGCACCGGCGACGTCGTCGTTCTTCGGCTGCGTGACGGCCCGCAGCCGCTCACCTACGAAGGCCGCGTCCTCGACCCGCGCTGCATCCGCGGCGTGATCAAGAACGAGGCCCTCGGCGGAAACTTTCCCGTCAGGTTGTCGCGCGGAACGATCTGTTCTCCCTAGAAGCCGATCTTCATTCCCACGTCGATCTTGCGTGCCGGCCCGGCAATCGTGGGCCGTCCGAAGAACGGCGAGGTCATCACCCCCGAGTAGCCCATCGGGTTCACGTTGTTGAACACGTTCGAGGCGGCGACGAACAGCTCGATGCGGATCCGCTTGTTCTCCGCGCCGCCGCCGCCGAGGCCGCCGAGCAGATCTCCGGCGCCGCCGCCCATCCGCATCACGACCATCTGTCCGCCGGGGGTGCCCGTGGACGCCGGACGTTCGCCGAAGCCGAACGCGTACGTCAGACGCGCCGCCATGTCCCATACCGCCGCGCCGGTCACGCTGTTGCGCGGGGTGCCGGCCGGCCGATCGTTGAACACCGTGTCGCCGTTGTCGTCGCGGCCGGTCGTGATCGTGTACGGCGTCCCCGAGCGCGCCGAGGTCGACAGGCCGAGCCGCAGGTTGCGCATCAGCGAGGTGTTGACGACTGCGCTGGCGATGTGGCGCGGAACGCCGCCGCCGCGTCCCCATTCCCCGGCGAGGTCGTAACTGTCAGCCGGGAGGCTGAACGGGCCGTCCGCGTCGTTGCGCAGGTTGGTCCAGGCGTAGTTGGCGAACACGAACGTCCGCCGGGCCGGGACGGTGAAGTTCATGCCGACGTTGATCGAGTCCTGCTCGAGGCGGGCCGTCGATTCCACCTGCGTCACGTTGCCGAGCGTGGCGTCCGGCCGCACGCCGTTCAACGGCGCGTTGGTGTTGACGCCGCGGAAGCGATCGCGGCCCTTCTGGTGGTTGTAGCTGGCGTTGATGCTGACGGTGTTGGAGAGCCGCTGCGTCACCGCGAAGAGCGCCATCGCCCGCCTCGGCATCACCAGGCCTCCGGCGAGCAGGTACTTGCCCGGCGGGAGGACTTGCTCCCCGCCGCTGCCGGTGAACGGATCCGGGAACGACGGGTTCACCACCACCAGGTCCTGCTGGCGCGAGCCGTCGACGCGCAGCGTCTGCTCGAACGTCTCCGCCTCGAGCCAGTCGTAGAACAGGCCGACGCCGCTGCGCACGGTGGTCTTCCCGCTCGTGAACGGCGACCACGTGAAGCCGCCGCGCGGGCCGAAGTTCCAGCGATCGTCGAGATGCGTCTGGAACTCCTGCCGCACGCCGGCGCTGAGCGTGAGGTTCTGGCGCACGCGCCAGTCGTCCTGCAGGTAGAGCCCGGCCTGCCACTGCGAGTAGGTCACGAGCGGATTGCCCGTGCGCTGCGTGTACGTCGCCGGGCGCCGCGCCGCGTACTCATCGAGGCTGGTGAACGTGTAGGTGCCGAGATAGTTCGTCCGCGTGTCGCTGCGATAGCGGCCGCCCTCGACGAGCGCGCCCATGCGGATCGAATGCCCGCGCCGCGCGTAATCGATGTCGGTGGCCAGCTCGAGGTCGGTGCTCTCCCGGCCGCCGGCGACCTGTGCGCCGCCCGACGTGAATGCGTCGAGCACACGCGTGGTCGGCCCTTCGAAGGCGGAGACCGTATCGCTCGCCGCCCGGCGGAGCTGCAGCCGCGACTCGGCATACCAGAGGCGCGACCAGGGTCCGCTCTCCGAGATGCGCAGCAGGCTCTCGGACGTGGTGCGCGCGTAGGCGCGGTCGGCGAGATCGTAGTTGCCGACCCCGAGGTTGCGCTGCTCGCCGCCGGTCTGCTGGAACGATCCGCGAAGCGTGTGCGACTTGTTGACCGCGTGATCGACGCGGAGGTTGAAGTTGAGGCGGTCCGACGGCCGCCGCACCGGCGCGGCAACCGCGCTGCCGGGCACGGCGGCGAAGATGTTGGCCGAGTCGTACAGCGAGGCGCCGCCCGCCGAGAGCGAGAACGAGGTCCGGTCCTTCAGCAGCGTTCCGCTCAGATTCAGGTTGTACTGCTGCGTCTGCTCCGGACCCTTCTGCGGCTGGAACGCATTGCGCGCGTTCATCGATCCGTCGCGGAAGCTGAAATCCATGCTCCCGCGCAGCGGCCCGAGGCCGGGCTGGGTGGAGATGTCGATGAAGGTGTGTCCCGCGCTGTGGTTCTCGGCGGCGAACATCGCCGTCGAGAAACGGATCGATCGGATCTGCGCCTTCGGCGGCAGCTTGCCGCCGCGGAACCCGTCCATGCGGAGCGTCGCCCCCGGGCCGGCCATCTGCTTGAGCACCTGCTCCATCTCGTCCGGGTCGTCGGGCAGCGCTTCGATCTGTTCGCGGGACAGCACGTTGCCGAAGCGCTCGCTCTTCGGATCCGACGCGGCGGCGCGCGGATCCTGTCCCACCGCGACGCTCTCGGCGACCTTCTCGATCGGCAGCGTCAGCTCCCGCCGGTTGTCTCCGGCGCGGACGCGAACGTCGCTCAGCGTATGGCTCTCGAACCCTGGAAAGCTCGCGGTGACGGTGTAACGCCCCGGCGCCATGTCGACGGCGGAAGCCACGCCCTGGCCGTCCGACGTCAGCTCGCGGATCAGCACGTCGCGGGTGGCGGCGTCGGCCCCCTTCACGACCACGGTCGCGTTGGGGATCACGGCGCCGCTCGGATCCTTGACGACGATCCGCAGCGTCCCCGTCTGACGCGCCTGCGCGGCCGCCGGAGCGGCGCCCGCGGCGAACGCGGCGAGCGCAAGCATCGCAATCAATGCCTTCATGGCGCGCTCTCTAGCTGCCCGGCGCGAAGCGCTTCGCGTCGATCCTGGGGTTGAGCTTGATCCGGCTCACCGTCCACTCCTCCGTGGTGGTGCCGTCGGTCGCGCGCCGCATCCTGAACGGGAACTTGACGCCGTCGCTCTCGCGCCACTCCTCGAAGTACAGCGCGTAATCCGCCATCGCCGGCGGCTGCCGCTGCATCTCCTGGATCTGCTTCTCGGCGTCCGCCTGCAGCTTCCTGCGCTCCTCTTCCGTGAGCTGTCCGCCCGGCGCCTGCGATCGGATCACGTGGCCGCCCGACGCGGCCGCCGGTGGCGCGCCGCCGGCCGTCATCATGCGCGGCTGCGGCGCCTTGTAGGTCACCATCAGCGGCAGGTTGGTCTGTTGATCGATGAACAGGCGGGCGGTGAAACCGTCGGCGTTCTTCACGTCGATGACGTACGCCTTGCCGTCGGGCGATTCCGCCTCACCGGCGTAGGTGTACTGTGCGTTCACCGCCGGATGCGCCGCCGCGAACCAGCCGAGCATCAGCCGCGACGCCTCGCTGCGGCCGTTGCGGACCAGCGCCTTGTTCATCTGCTCCATCTGCTCCGGCGTCGGCTTCTCGCCGCTGCCCATCACGGCGCCGCCCGGGCCGCCCATGCGGATCACCATCCCGCCGCCGGGGACGCCGCCGGCGTTGGCCTTCTGCAGCGGCAGGTCGCCGTTGAAGCCGGAGAGGCCGCCGCCGGCGAGGATCATGCCGCCGCCCTGGGGCGTTTCCTGCCGCAGGTACTTGTCCGGCAGCTCGAGGACGATCTCGACGTCCGAACTGACTTGCGTGTTGGCCATGTTGCGCTGAAGGCCGGCCTGCACCGAGAAGGTCTTCAGCCCTTCCAGCTTCCTGTCGCCGATCGCCTTGCGCGCCGCGGCGACGATCTCTGCCGCCTTGTTCACTTCCTGGGCGATGTAGATGACCGGCCGCGCGAAGGCGATCGCCGCCGCCGCCGCCACTGCTGCCACTGCTCGATGGTTCATGATGCGATTCCCTTTCGTCCGAATGAGACGAGCCATCATCGCGGCTTGGCCGCGCGCAGTGGTTAACCGGAGGCTAAGAGTTTGTTAAGGAGGTAAAACCTGCGGCGGCACGGCCAAAAGCCCCGACGCCCGGTGCTAGGATCACCGCATGCGACGGCAATTCCGGGTGCCGATGGCGATCATCGCGGGCGGGCTCCTCGGCCTGATCGCGCTGCTCGCCACGCTGCAGTACAAGTGGCTCGGACAGATCAGCGGCGCGGAGCGCGAGCGCATGAAAGCCTCGCTCCACGATCGCGCCACCGCGTTCGCGCAGGACGTCGACCGCGAGCTCACCCGCGCCTACCTGCTGTTTCAGCTCGATTCGCTCGATCCCGAGCAGGGCGCCGCCGCCGCCGTCGCCGGGCGGTACGATCGCTGGCTCGCCACCTCCCGCTTCCCCCGCATCGTCAAGGACGTCTACATCGTTCCCCAGGCGGCGCCGGGGGACACGCTCACGCTGCAGCACTACAACCCGGCGACGCGATTCGTCGAGCCCGCCGAATGGCCTGATGCCGCAGCACCGATCCGCAAGCAGATGGAGCAGCCGCCGCCCCCCGTGTCCGGCGCCGCCGGGCCCGCGCTCCTCCTTCGTGCGATGGTTCCGGCCGTCTGGCCGGCCGTCCCCGCGCTGGTCGTGCAGTCGCCGATGCTGATGGTCAGCCACATCGACGCGCGGCTCAGCGAGATGCGCGGCATCCCCGCGCGCCTCGCGCCGGGCATCCGGCACACCGTGCTGATGCTCGACGCGGAGTACATGAAGAACGAGATGCTGCCGGCGCTCGCGCAGCAGCACTTCAACCGGACCGGTGTCGGCTTCGAGTACCAGCTCGCGGTGCTGCCTGCGCAAGGCGAGGCGCCGCTCTACCGGTCGACCCGCGAGTTCTCCCCCGGGGCGGACGCGAAGGTCGACGCCACCGTCGAGTTGTTTCAGGTGCGCGCCAGAGACTTCGAGCCGCTCGCCGCCGAAGTCAGCCGCTTCACTGCCCTGAGCGCGAGCCCGCGCTCGAATCCGTCACAGCGCACGCACACGATCTATCGCGAGACGATTGGCCAGTCCCCCGCCGGTGCCGCCGGCGGCGCGCCGTTCTCCATCGTGGTCCAGGGATCGCCCGGACAGTCCTCGCAGCGCGGCGACCGGCTGTTTGCCGCTGGCGCGACGACGTTCAGTACGAGAGTGAGTGTGCCGTCGCCGTCCTACTGGCGGCTGCTGGTGAAACATCCGTCGGGATCGCTCGAGACGGCGGTCAACGCCGCCCGCCGCCGCAACCTCGCGATCAGCTCCGGGATCCTCGGCGTCCTCGGCCTGAGCGTGGCCTTTCTGATCGTGTCGACGCGCCGCGCGCACGACCTGGCGCGCCAGCAGCTCGAGTTCGTCGCCACCGTCTCGCACGAGCTGCGCACGCCGCTCGCGGTGATCCGATCCGCCGCCGACAACCTGGCGGACGGCGTGGTCAGCGACGAAGCACGCATCCGGCAGTACGGCCAGCTCGTACGTCGCGAAGGGCTCCGCCTCACCGACCTCGTCGAGCAGATTCTCGAGTTCGCCGGCCTGCAGTCAGGCCAGCGCGGCATGACGGCGCGCCCGGTCGAGATCGATCGTGTGTTGAGGGAGGTGGCGGCGACGGCGGAGGCGACCGCGCCGCCGGGTCTGAGGGTGGAGATTGCGGTGGCGGACGGCCTTCCGCCGGTCCCGGGAGATGAAGCGGCGCTGCGCCGCGTCTTCCAGAACCTGGTCGGCAACGCGATCAAGTACGGCGCGGAGGCCGGATGGATCGGCATCACCGCGACGCGCACCGCCTCCACCGTCGAGATCAGCGTCAGCGATCGCGGCATCGGCATCGCCGCCGCGGATCACGCGCGGATCTTCGATCCCTTCTACCGCGCGCCGGGCGTCGTCGCCGCGCAGATCCAGGGGGCCGGCCTCGGCCTGAGTCTGGTGAAGCGGATCGTCGAGGCGCACGCCGGCCGGATCACCCTGAAGAGCGCGCCGGGACAGGGCAGCACCTTCACGGTGTCGCTGCCGGCGTTCCGCGGCGATGCCGCGGACGGACACGACCGCGTCGCCGACGCCGCGCCTCAAACGTCGTGAAGAGAATCCTTCTCGTCGAAGACGAGGCGGGCATCGTCCTGACGCTGACGGACCGGCTGACGACAGAGGGATACAGCGTCGACGCGGCAGCGGACGGCGAGAGCGGCCTCGAGCGCGCGTCGCGCGAGGCCTTCGATCTGATCCTGCTCGATCTCATGCTGCCGCGGATGAGCGGCTTCGACGTGTGCCGGGAGCTGCGCAAGCGCGGCATCGAGACCCCCGTGATCATGTTGACCGCGCGGGGCCAGGTGATCGACAAGGTGGTCGGCCTCAAGCTCGGCGCGGACGACTACGTCACCAAGCCGTTCGACATGGCGGAGCTGCTGGCGCGGATGGAGGCGCAGCTGCGCCGCGCGCCGGCGGCGCCGCATCCCGCCGAAGGATTCGCGTTCGGCGATGTCCGGGTGGACTTCCGCAAGGCCGAAGCCACGCGCGACGGCGCGCCGATCGAGCTCTCCGCGCGCGAGTTCCAGCTGCTGCGTTACTTCCTCGAGCACCGCGGCGCGACGCTGACGCGCGAAGAGCTGCTGAACGAGGTGTGGGGCTACAACTCGATGCCGTCGACGCGGACCGTCGACGTCCACGTCGCCTGGCTGCGGCAGAAGATCGAGCCCAACCCGCGCCACCCGCAGTTCATCCTCACCGTGCACGGCATGGGCTACAAGTTCGCCGGCTGATCACCACGCGGCGTTCACAGCCGGACGATCCGCACCTCGGCGCGGCCGCGGTCGATCGTGAGCAGCGCGACGCTCGGCATGACGTCGAACCGCCGCGGTCCCGCGGCCCCTGGATTGACCACGAGCGCGCCCTGTGTCCGTTCGATCAGCGCCTTGTGGGTATGGCCGAAGACGATGACGTCGGCGCTGTAGGCGCCGAGCAGCCTGGCGACCGTGGGGCTGCCGAGTTCGTGCCCGTGACTGACGTGAACGTTCACCCCCTCCAGGCGCAGGTCGATGCTCCCGGCCAGCCCGGATTCACCGGGCCGGTCGACGTTGCCGTACACCGCGTGCACCGGCGCGATGGCGCGGAGCTCGGTAAGAATCTGCCGCCCGCCGACGTCTCCCGCATGTAGGATGACGTCGACGCCGTGAAACGCCTCGTACACCTCCGGCCGAAGCAACCCGTGCGTGTCGGCAATCAACCCGACGAGCATCGCCTAATAGTGTCACGCGACGCACCCCGCGCCCACACTCCGGCACGCCGCACCCGGCACCCGCAAGCCGCATGATCAACGACGCGCACTGCCACTTCTTCTCGTCGCGCTTTCTCGAACTGCTCGCGCCCGACGCCGGTGGCGCCGACGCCATCGCCGGACGGCTCCAGTGGGAGAAGCCCGGCACCGCGCCGGCGCTGGCCGACCGCTGGGTCGCGGAGCTGGATCGCCATACGGTGGCGCGCGCGGCGCTGATCGCGAGCATTCCGGGAGACGCCGCCTCGGTTGCCGAGGCCGTGGCCCGTCATCCGGCCCGGTTCGTGGGCTTCTTCATGCACAACCCGATCGCGCCGAACGCGGACGCCGCGCTGCTCGCCGCGTTGAGGGAGCGGCGGCTGCGCGCCGTCTGTCTCTTTCCGGCGATGCACGGCTACCGCCTGGACGACGAGAGCGTGGACCGGGTGTTCCGCGCCGCCGGCGAGCATGGCGCCGCGGTGTTCGCGCACTGCGGCGTGCTGACCGTCGGCGTGCGCAAGAAGCTCGGCCTGCCGAGCCGCTTCGATCTGCGGCTCGGCGATCCGCTGGCGCTGGCGAAGACGGCGCTCGGCCATCCGAATGTGCCGGTCATCGTGCCGCACTTCGGCGCCGGCTGTTTCCGCGAAGCGCTGATGGCGGCGGATCAGTGTCCGACGATTCACTTCGATTCATCCAGCTCGAACGGCTGGATCAAGTTCCATCCCGGCCTCACGCTGGAGGCGGTGTTCCGTCACGCGCTCGCCGTCGCCGGACCGTCGCGGGTTCTGTTCGGCACGGACTCGTCGTTCTTCCCTCGCGGCTGGCAGCGGCCGATCTACGAGGAACAGGAGCGGATCGTCCGCGATCTCGGTGTGCCGGACGCCGATCGGCAGGCGATCTTCGGCGGCAACTTCGAGCGGCTGTTCCCGGGTTGAGATCGCGGCAACCCGCCCGAACCGCCGGTACTGCATATAATCGCGGCCATGCGAACGACCACTCTCCTGATTGCCGCGGTCGCGGCTTCGGCGACGCTTGCCGTTCAGGCGCAGCGCGGCGGCACCGCCGTCGCCCCGCCCGCCGACCTGGTGCTGACCAACGGGCGCATCGTGACGGTCGAGGATGCGCAGCCCGAGGCGCAAGCGATCGCCATCAGCAAGGATCGCATTCAGGCGATCGGCTCCGCGGCGGACATCAAGGCGATGATCGGGCCGTCGACCCGGGTCATCGACCTGCAGGGGCAGCTCGCCATTCCGGGCTTCATCGAGAGCCACGGCCACTTCGCCGGCGTCGGCGGCGCGCAACTGCAACTGAACCTGATGAACGTCGAGTCGTGGGACAAGATCCTGATGATGGTCGCCGAGGCGGTCTCGCGCGCGAAGCCCGGCGAGTGGATCTACGGCCGCGGCTGGCACCAGGAGAAATGGACGGCGCGGCCGCAGCCCAGCGTCGAGGGGTTTCCGACCCACGCCTCGCTCGACAAGGTCTCGCCGAACAACCCGGTGCTGCTCACGCACGCCAGCGGACATGCCGCGTTCGCGAACGCCAAGGCGATGGAATTGTCCGGCATCCGCCGCGCGACCGAGAGTCCCGCCGGCGGCGAGATCCTGCGCGATGCGACGGGTGACGCCACCGGCCTGCTGCGCGAGCGGGCGCAGGGGCTGATCAAACGCGGCGCGGGCGCGCCGCCGCCGACCCCCGACGAGACCCGCGCGCGCGAGCGCCGCGCGCTCGAACTCGCGTCGGCGGAAGTGCTGTCGAAGGGCATCACCACGTTCCAGGACGCGGGATCGGATCTGGCGACCATCGACCGGGTCAAGGGGATGATCGACGAGGGCAGGATGGGCGTCCGGCTGTGGATGATGATCCGGCAGTCGAACGAGAGCCTCGCGCCGAAGCTCGCGCAGTACCGCACGATCGGCTACGGCAACGGCTTCCTCACCGTCCGCGCGATCAAGAAGTCGATCGACGGCGCGCTCGGACCGCGCGGCGCCTGGCTGCTCGCGCCGTACAGCGACCGTCCGACCTCGTCGGGGCTCGAGACCACCAAGGTGGCGGAGATCCAGGAGACGGCGCGTCTGGCGATGCAGCACGGCTATCAGCTCGCCGTCCACGCGATCGGCGATCGCGCCAACCGCGAGACGCTCGACATCTTCGAGCGCGCGTTCAAGGCCAACCCGACGAAAAAGGATCTGCGCTGGCGGGTCGAGCACGCGCAGCACATCAGCGCGCAGGACATCCCGCGCTTCGGCAAGCTCGGCGTGATCGCGTCGATGCAGGGGATTCACTGCACCTCGGACGCCCCCTACGTGCTCGAGCGCCTCGGCGCGCAGCGCGCGCAGGAGGGCGCCTACGTGTGGCAGAAGCTGCTTAAGACCGGCGCCATCATCGCCAACGGCACCGACGCTCCGGTCGAGGACGTCGATCCGATTGCCAGCTACTACGCCAGCGTCACCCGCAAGCTGGCCAACGGCCGCACCTTCTATCCCGATCAGCGGATGTCGCGGATGGAAGCCCTGAAGTCCTACACCATTCACGCCGCCTACGCCGGCTTCGAAGAGGAGAACCGCGGCTCGCTCAAGCCGGGCAAGTACGCCGACGTCACCGTGCTCTCGAAGGACATCCTCGGGATCCCCGAGGACGAGATCCCCACCGCAAAGGTGGCGTACACGATCGTCGGCGGCAAGGTCGCGTATTCCGCGACAGAGAAGCGCTGAGGCGCTGCCGTCGGCCCGTCTCCGTCGAGAGGGTTACCGCGCCCCGACCGGGCGGCCGCGCTGCGGGGCGCCCGAGCCCTGCGGGACCTTCCGGCGGTACTGGTCGAAGAAGCGGTTGCACGCCTTGTGGAACCGTTCGTTCAGCTGCCGGCCGGCCTCGCCGGGGACGGGGACCAGGCGCGCGAACGAGGACTGCGCCTGGCGCACTTCCTCCGCCATCGTCCGCCACTTGGCTTCGTCTCCGCCGCGGCCGCCGATCGTGTTCGAGGCGAGCGCCTCGCGCAGCCGGGCGGCGAGGTCCTGCGGCGTATCGGTCTTCGGCGCCGCATCGGCGACGAGCGTCTCGATGCGCGAGACCAGTTTCTCCATCCGCGTGCGGCTCGCTTCGACGTCGAGCTCGGTGCCGCGGAACGGCTCCGGGAACGAGGTCAGCAGCCGTTCCATCGCGCTGACGAATCTCGCGCTGAGCGGATCCGCGCCCGAGCGGACGGCGGTCGTCGACTGGTTCCACCGGGTGCGCAGCGAGCGCACCTTCTCGAGCAGATCCGCGGCGGGCTCCGATCCTTCGGCGGGGAACAGCCCCTCGAGCTCGGTGATGAGCGCCTCGCGATCGGCCTGGCGCGCCTCGACCTCGATCTCGTCCCGCCGCTTGTAGCGATCGAAGAAGCGATCCGCCGCGCCGCGGAAGCGCTGCCACAGCGCCTCGGACTTGCTGCGCCGGACCGGACCGATGTTCTTCCATTCCGCCTGCAGCCGGCGGAGCTCGGCGGCGGCCTTGTCCCAGTCGCGTGACTCGGCCAGCTCCTCGGCGCGGGCGCACAGCGCTTCCTTCTTCGCCTGGTTCGCCGCCCACACTTCCTTGCGCTGCGCCAGATCCTCGTTGCGCCGGGTGAAGAACCTGTCGCACGCGTCGCGGAACCGCTTCCACACGGCGCGCGTCTCGGGCCGCGGCACCGGGCCGGACGCCTGCCAGTCCGCCTGCAGCTTCTTCATCTCCTCCGCCGTCTTGATCCAGTCGGTGGAGTCGGCGAGCGCCTCGGCGCGCTCGCACAAGGCGATCTTGATTTTCAGGTTCGCTTCCCGCTCGACGGCGCGGGCGGCGAAGAACTCGCGGGCCCGGGCCTGGATCGGATCGGCGGCCTGGCGATAGCGATGCCACAGCGTCTGCGCCTGCGCGCGCGGCGCTTCCGCCACCGTCTTCCAGCGCTCCTGGATGTCGTGGAGCTCGCGGGCCGCCTTCTCCATGTCCTCGGGCTTGTCGAGGTCGTATTTCTTCCCCAGCGCTTCCGCCTGGGCGATCAGCTCTTCCTGGACGGCGGCATTCGCGAACCGCTTCCACTCGTCCATCTCGCGCAGCTCGTGGAGCCGCGGGCTGATCGCGGCCTGGGCCGTGCGCAGCCGCTCGACGATCGCCTGCTGGTCCTTCACCGGCATCACCGGCGGCGCCTCGATGGCGTTGCGCAGGTCGCGGGCGATGCGGTCCGCCTCGCGCAGCGTGAGGTCTTCGGCCGTGGCGCGCTTCTGGGCGCGCTCCATCAGCTGCTCCAGGCGCTGGAGCTGCTGCTTCAGCGCGCGTTCGTCGGCGGCGCGGCGCTCCGCCGCGCGGGCGTCCATGCGCGCCTCGGCCGCGGCGAACCGCTGTGCGGCCGCCTCGTCGACTTCGTCGACCTGGCCGCGAAGCGACTGCCACTCCCCCG
>DASSPH010000063.1 GCA_035699745.1 Vicinamibacterales bacterium | reverse complement strand
TCGCGCTGCATGTTGACGACCTTGGCCGCGTTGACGACGCCAATCTGAAACGGCCGGCGCTCGGCGACGGCCGCGTCGACCATCGGCAGCACGTCGTCCATCCTGACGGCCGCGACCGGGAGACCGAACAGTTCGCTGACGGGGGTCACGAGCGGCGATCCTGCACCCGCGCCCAGGCGTAGAGAAACCAGCCCCAGTGATACGGCCGGTCTTCATAGTCGATGATTGCCGGGGGGAAGAGCACGTCCACGCCAGGTGCGCGCAACCGGGGATGGAGCATCGTGCACGCGGCCTGGAGGTACCGGGTCGCCTTCATCGGCTCGCGGCGCGCCACCTTGCGCCACAGCATCTGCGCCGCGTCATCGATCAGCGTTCCACCGTTCAGTTCCGGGCTCGCCTCGAGCCAGCGCAGCCCGCGGGTGATGTGGTCGCCGAACGCCTCGCCGCTGGCCTCCTCGACCGCGCGCAGCGCCATCGGGCCCATCGCGTCCTGGTGGATCGCGTAGACCGGGTAGCCCTCGATGACGCCGCCAGTGCGATGGTCGTAGTGCCACCACCACTGGCCGTCGGTTCCCTGCAGCGCGCAGATGCGCCGCGCGCAGCGCACCGCGGCGTCCAGCGCGGCGCCATCGTGATGCTTCCCCGCGTAGCGTGACAGCGCGAAGATCGGATAGACCTGGTCGGCGTAACAGGCCACGTGCGATCGCGCGCCGGTGCCGCCGGCGACGTGCGCGAAGATGCCGGCGCTGCCGTTCCACGCCCGCATGAGTGATGCGGACAACTTCTGGCGCAAGGCCGGCGCTGCCGTCCCGCCGTCGATCACCGACGCGGCCAGCGCCCACGCGAGTTCAACCGTCGGGTGCGCGGCCTGCGCGTCGAGCAAGCGCTCGACGTGCGGCCATGCGCCTCTGGTATCGGCGCCGATCGCACTCGCCGCCCACGCGATGAGCGCGGCATCGCCGAGGTTGCGGCACGCCGGCAGGGTGTCGACCAGCGTTCCGGCCATCTGCCGCGGGTCGAACGGCAGGGACCACTGGTCCAGGCCATCGGCCGCGACACCGATGATCGCGATCGCGGTATAGCGATCGCTGATCCCCGCCGGCGCCTGCGTGCCATTCTCGAGGCGCACCGTGAACACGCACCGGCCGGCCCGCCGATCGTACATTCGTGGCAGCGCCGCGTGCGCCAGCCGGCGCAGCCGCGCGAGCAGCGGCGCGGCGGGATCCACGGCCGGCGGCGCGGCGTCGAGCTCAAGCACTTGCGGAGTCATAGGTCGCCTCAGAGGGGGATAAGTCCAGGTCGCCGGCGGCGCGCAGCGCGGTCGCCGGCAGGACCCGCGCGGCCGGAATGCGCTTGCCCGTGGTCAGCGTCACGCACGTGGCGACCACGAGCCGCAAATCGACCATCAGCGAAACGTTGCGGACGTACAGCAGGTCGTAGTGAATCCACTGGTGGAAGTCGCCCGAGTTGCGCTCGGCGCGGCACACCTGCCACAGGCCGCTGATTCCCGGCCGCACCGAGAGCCGCGCTTCCCGCCACGGGATGCAGATCTGGTTCTCGCGGAAGGGCGAGGGGCGCGGCCCGATCAGGCTCATCTCGCCGACGATGATGTTGAACAGCTGCGGCAGCTCGTCGAGGCTGAGCCGCCGCAGCCAGGCGCCCACGCGGGTGATGCGCGGGTCGTGATCGATCTTGAACTGCGGGCCGTCGACCTGGTTGGTCGTCAGCATCTCCCGCTGTTTCGCGTGCGCCCCGACGATCATCGTGCGGAACTTCCAGCAGCGGAACGTCCGCCCGCCAAGGGTCTCGCGGATGTCGCCGTAGAACACCGGGCCGCGCGACTCGAGCTTGATGATCAGCGCGATCAGCAGGAGCAGCGGCGATAACACCAGGACGGCCAGCGACGCCAGGCACGGCTCGACGATCGCCTTGAGCCGCGGGTAGAGCGCATCCTTCGCCGTGACGCCGGCATCGACCGGCATGTGGTCGATGCTGATGGCCTCGTCGCCGCCATCGAAGTCGGCGCCGATGCTGGCGGTGCCGGCGAGCACCGAGTGGCGGTGCATGCTGTCCGTCGCGACGCGCGCGCCCGGCGCGAGCAGGCACTGCGCCACCACCGCGCGGGCGCCGACGCGCGCCGCGCGGCCGATCACCGTCGGGCCAATCACCCGGGCGCCGGCTTCGACCAGGGCGTCGTCGTGCACGCACACCGAACCGACCAGCTGCGCGGTGGGATCGACGACCGCCGACGCGGCGATGACCGGCGAGCTGTGCGCCGAACCCGCCGCGCGCAGGCAGTACTCCGAAAGATGCAGCAGCGCCCGCGGGTTCTCCAGGTTGAGCGCGCCGGGCACCAGCGGCAGGTCGCGGCTGGGCACGCCGCGGAGCATCAGCTCGTGGCGGAGCTCGCGCAGGTCGGCGAAGTTCGAGCAGTCGGCCGCCACCAGGGTGGCCGCCGGCACGATCGAGCAGGCGATGCCGCGCGTGAAGGCCCAGGTGTGGGAGTCGTAATAGCGCTGGATGCGGCGCACCCGTCCCGCCGGATCGAGCTGCACCCGCTCGGTGGTGCCGCCGGGATTTTCTTCGAGCGCGACGATGTGGATCGCGCCCGACTGCGGCTTGCTCAGCTCCTGCGCGATCGACGACCAGTCGATCGGCGCGAGCGGGAAGCACGCCGGATCGATGATCACCAGGAAGTCCTTCAGGTCGTAGCCGCCGAAGCGGGCCATGAACTCGTGCACCGGCAGCACGTCGCGCACTTCCCGGCAGGCGGCGCGAATCGCCGCCGTATACGCCGGCGTCGTCGGGAACGTGGCGACGACCGAGATCGAATCCTGGCAGACCTGCTCGAACCGCGCGTGGAGCTCGCAGATCAGGCTGCCGCCGGCGACGGGGGCCAGCAACAGCGAGCTGCGCCCGGAGTCGTCGTCCAGGTACGCCGGGCGTCGATCGAGCAGGGCGGGGAAGATACCCACGGTAGTCTGCGTGGGAGCAAATTACGGCCCGCCCAGCCATTTCGGGGGCAGCCGCTAAGTGCGTGAAAACCGGTGTCTTTTGGCGATCTCGGATCCGTGACCCGCGCCAGGACGACGAAAGTCATCCACGGGGGAGACCAATGTCTACCAATTGCCGGGGTGAGACGATCAGCGGAAGGCGAGGCCGCGCGCGTTGACCGCCGGTTCCATCGCCGGGTGCGGCGCGACGACCACCGGGTCCTTGGCTGGCGCCGGCCGGACGCCCACCTGGATGGCGCCGACGAGACTGGCCCCGGCCGCCACGCTGACGCCGCTCGCCAGCACCGAGCGATCGACCGCAGCGGTCTCGCCGATGGTGCAGTGGTCCCACACCACCGATCGCGAAATCAGCGCGCCGCGTCCGACGACGGAGTGCGCGCCGATCGAGGCGGGCCCGACGATCACCGCGTCGTCGTGGATCTCCGCGCCGCGGCCGACCAGCACCGGGCCGACGAGCAACGCCGACGGGCTGACGTGCGCGCTGGGATGGATCGAGGGCATGCCGTCGAGCGGCGGCGCGCCGAGCGGATCCAGCTGCTGCGTCGAGCGGGCGATCGCGCGATGGCTGACCGCGAGATAGGTCCGGGCGTCGAGCACGCGCGGGCAGTGACTTTCGGCTTCGCTGGTGACCACCAGCTCGCCGGCGGCGTAGAGCCGCGGAATGAGCGACTCCTTGATGTCCTGGTAGCCGGCGGCCGGCACGTACTCGAAGGCGCGGCGGCTGAAGATATAGAGGCCGGTGGGGACCAGCCCGGAGCCATACAGCCCGGTGGGGACGAGGCTGGTGCCGCGGGCGGCGTTCGACGGCTGCACGATCACGGTGAGCGCGGCGCGCGATTCCTGGTGCTCGAGGAGCACGCGCAGCAGGGAGACGTCGGGAATGGTGGTCGCGTCGGCGACGACGAAGAGATCGGCGTCGGACGCCAGTGCGGCGTCGCGGGCGCTGCCGGCCGCGCCGCGCGGCGACGGATCCTCGTGGAAGGTCAGCGCCGGCAGCAGGTGCTGCACCGGGTCGAGATGCTCGCGCAACTGGGTCGCGCCGCCGTTCGCGCAGATGGTGACGCGCGACGCGCCGGCGGCGCGCAGCCAGCGCAGCGGATGCGCCATCAGCGGCAGCTGGGCGACGGGGAGCACGGGACGGGGCAGCAGCTGATCGAACGCGGTCCGGCGCCACGCGTGCGTTCCCGCCAGGAGGATCGCATCGAAGGCGAAGACATCCGTCACCGACGCGTGGTCGGGCGAATGGGTCACGGGCTCGCGCACAAGAGACGTCAACATGTTTTGCAGGGTGCCCCGTTACAGGACAGCGATGGCGCTAGAGCAATGGTCGTTCCCGGCTCAACGGGGACTAAGTGCCCGTAACCACCGCAAAAAACCTCCACGTCCGCCGAAAGGTCGCCGAAACGGTGCACTAATGTCTGCCGTTCGGCGCCCCGTCGGCGCCGATTACGATCTTTTCATCGCGCCGCTGTTGTGCAGCGCCGCGGCGGCATTGCGCGCGTTCTGCTCGGCGGGCGTCAGCACGCCGGCGTGCGATTGCTGAAAGAGCTTCTGGCTCGAGGTGCGGATGCGCAGCGTGTAGGCGAGCGGCGTGTCGACGAGCATGGCGTTGACGGTCGCGAGCAACACGGAAGCGAGCCGCTCTTCCTCGGCGGCATCCAGCGACGAAACGAAAATGATCTCCAAGTGATCTCCCTACTGAGCCTGAAGCGAGCCGGCGCGGCACGCGGCGATCGACCATCCCTGTTCGTGACGGCGCATGACGGCCGTGAACGGCTCGTCACCCGCGGGCAGGGCGCGGCCCGGCGCGTCGACGCGCGGGCCGAAGGTGAGCGTGCCGTCGACGATCGCCATGTCGGCCTGCAGGAAGCGCACGGACGTCAGCGCGCACTGCAGGGTGCGGTGGCAGTTGCCGGCGCGCTGCGCGAAGGCGCGGGCGAAGGCGCGTTCGAGCTGCGGCCGTCCCTGGACGACGCGGCCGCCGCCCGCGAGCAACCGATGATCGCCATCCGGATCGAAGACCGCCGCGACTTCCCGCACGTCGCCGCGCTGCCACGCGTTCGAGAATCGTGACCACGTACTCTTGATGGCGTCTTCTTCGCTCGGCCGTGTTGCACTGGCCAACATCACTCACCTCCCCGGATTTTCGCGGTGTGACGGGAGTCCCGCCGGCGCTGGAATTGTCATGACGTGTGCCACCCGGAATTCGCGGCATTCCTGCGAAAGCGGCGATTCACCTCGGTGGTTGACACCTCGTGCGCTGACTTTTGTCGCCCGTACGGGTACGTAGCTGAACCGCCGTTCAACGGCAGGCGCGATCGCATTGTTCGGTTTGCGCTAACCCGTCGTTATCTCAAACGAACGACGGAACGGCCGAGGCCAGCGAGGCCGCCACTTGACTTTTTGCCGAGCTTGTTGTTCGAGACTGTCTGGAAACAAAACAGTAAGATTTTTTTCGGGTAAACACGACACATTCTGTAAATGATTGCAATGTATATGTTTAGAGAATGCGCTCGGCGCCGTTGCACAAAGACAGTGCAAAATTTGCCTGAATTTGGCTTGACCAGAGCTCAGTCGGGTTGGTATAAATTCGTCTCCCCACAACGTCGTCCGCGCGGCACCTCGTGTGGCCGGCGTGTGGCTCAGTCGGAGTGATTGCAAATGATTCTGGGCTCCTGCGAACCCATCAAGCGTTTGAGAGAAGACATCGCCTACGCGGCGCGGGCCGACGCGAAGGTGCTCATCACCGGCGAGAGCGGTGCCGGCAAGGAACTGGTGGCACGGGCCATCCACGACGGCAGTGCCCGGTCCAGCGGGCCCTTCATGACGATTAACTGCGCGGGGATTCCGGAGACCCTGCTCGAGTCCGAGTTGTTCGGGCACGTGCGCGGCAGCTTCACCGGCGCGTTCCGCGATCGCCCGGGCCTGCTCGAATCGGCGCGCCGCGGCACCGTCTTCCTCGACGAAGTGGGCGAGATGAGCCTGCGCATGCAGGGGCTCCTGCTGCGCTTCCTCGAGACCGGCGAGATCCAGCGCGTCGGGGCCGACCTGATGGTGCAGCGCGTCGACGTCCGCGTCGTCGCCGCGACCAATCGGCCGCTGAACCAGGACATCGAAGAGAAGAGATTCCGGTCCGATCTGTACTATCGGCTGAACGTGATTCACCTTGTAGTGCCGACCCTGCGCGAGCGCCGCGCCGACGTCCCGCTGCTGATGAAGCACTTCGTCGAGTCGTATGCGCGGCGCTACAACACCGTGCCGTGCCAGTTCTCGGACGAAGCGCTCAGCCTGCTGACCGCCTACGACTGGCCGGGGAACGTCCGCGAGTTGAAGAACACCGCGGAGCGCCTCGTCGTCCGCCGCCACGCCCTGGTGACCCCCGCGGATCTCCCCGCCGAGGTCCTCAGCGCCCATCCGGCCGCCGCCGCCAGCGAGGCCGCCGTCGACACGAGCCGCAACGGCACGCGCGACGAGCTGCTCGCGCGCCTGCTCGAGGGGCGCGAGTGCTTCTGGTCGGTGGTCTACGATCCATTCATGTCGCGCGATCTCACCCGCGACGACATCCGCGCGCTCGTCCGCGCCGGTCTCGAGCGGACCAGCGGCAGCTACTCGGCGCTGCTCCACCTGTTCAACATGGAGGCCGAGGACTACAAGCGCTTCCTCAACTTCCTGACCAAGCACCAGTGCCACATGCCGTTCCAGAACTTCCGGATGGCCAGTGTCAAGCGCGCCGCCGGGCGCGCCGAAGAACGCCGAACGGCGTAACCGCCTCAGCTTTCAGCCCTCAGTTCTCAGTTCTCAGTTCTCAGCTCTCAGCCGGGAGCTGGGAGCTGGGAGCTGCGAGCTGGAAGCCGAAAGCTGATACTTGCGTGCGCTAGAATCGCGCATGCTCCGCCGCTCCGCCCCGCTCGCCGTCCTCCTCGCCGCGTTCCTCGCCGTTCCCAGCGCCCAGACCGAAAAGCTCGACTACGCCGCCATCGGCCAGATCCGCGACGAAGGTCTCAACCGATCGCAGGCGATGGAGACGCTGTTCTGGCTGACCGATCGCTACGGTCCGCGCGTCACCGGCTCGCCGGGGATGGAAGAGGCCGGCGCCTGGACGATGAAGAAGATGAGCGAGTGGGGCTTGACGAACGTGCGCCGCGAGGAGTTCGACTTCGGGCGCAGCTGGTCGATCGTCCGCTTCAGCGCGCACATGATCGAGCCGCGCGTGCAGCCGCTGATCGGACTGCCGAAGACCTGGTCGCCGGCGACGGACGGCGCGGTGACCGCCGACGTCGTCCGCGTCGCGATCGCGGGCGAGGCCGACCTCGCGAAATACCAGGGACAGCTCAGAGGGAAGATCGTGCTGGCGCAGCAGGCGCGTGCCGTGCGCATGCTCGAAGGGCCGTTCGTCGTCCGCATGGACGGCGATCTCGCGCGTGAGGCGGAAACCACGCCGGTGCCGGCGCCGCGCGGCCGTCAGGGAGGCGGACGCGCCGTCGACGAGACGCCCGGCGAACCGCCGGCGGGCGGCGGCCGCGGCGCTGCGGGAGGCCCGGCACCGGGCAGCCAGCAGTTCCTCGTCAGAGTGCAGCAGTTCTACAAGGACGAAGGGGTCGTCGCCGTGTTCGATCGCGGCAGCGACGCGGACGTCGCCAACATGGGCAGCAATCTGTCGGTGAATCAGCAGCGCCACGACGGCGGGACGATCTTCCCGGGGACCGTGAGCCGCACGGCTCCGGCGGGCGTGCCGCAGGTGACGGTGGCGGTCGAGCACTACAACCGGATGGTGCGGCTGCTCGAGCACAACGTGCCCGTCAGAGTGGAGCTCGACGTCAACGCCGCGTTCCACGAGAACACCAAGGGCTTCAACATCGTCGGCGAGATCCCGGGAACGGATCTGGCCGGCGAAGTGGTGCTGCTCGGCGCGCACTTCGATTCGCACTCCTTCGCCACCGGCGCGACGGACAACGCGACCGGGTCGACCGCGATGCTCGAAGCGCTGCGCATCATCAAGGCGCTCGGCCTGAAGCCGCGGCGGACCATCCGCGTCGCGCTATGGGGCGGGGAAGAGCAGGGGCTGCTGGGATCGCGCGCCTACGTGCTGGCGCACTACGGCGATCCGCAGACGATGACGCTCAAGCCGGAGCACGCCAGGCTGTCGGCGTACTTCAATCTCGACAACGGCACCGGGCGCATCCGCGGCATCTGGATGCAGGGCAACCTCGCGGTGCGCCCGCTGTTCGCGCAGTGGATCGCGCCGCTGGCCGATCTCGGCGTCAGCATACTCGGGCCGCGAAGCGTGGCGTCCACCGATCACGTGGCATTCGACAATGTCGGCCTGCCGGCCTTCCAGTTCGTGCAGGATCGGCTGGAGTACAACTCGCGGACCCACCACTCGAACATGGATACGTACGATCGCGTGCAGCGCGAGGACGTCATCCAGCAGGCCACCGTCGCTGCCGTCTTCGCCTACAACGCCGCGATGCGCGACGAGAAGCTGCCGCGCAAGGCGCTCCCCAGACCGGCGCGGGCCGCCGCCGCCCGCTAGACGCGTCTCCGCGTCGCGCCGCGTTGGCCGATCACGGCCGCGGCCCCTCCACGAGACGGTGCCGTTCGAGGCGGCGATACAGCGTGCGGCGGCTGATTCCCAGCCGCCGCGCCGCCGCCTGCTTGTTGCCCTTCACGTCGGCGAGCACGCGGATGATGTGCTCGCGCTCGACCTGGTCGAGGTCCTGCGCCGGCGACGGCGCGGGCGCGGCCAAGGCGGGGGCCGGCACCTCGCGCACCGCCGGCATCACGCCGGCGACGTCGCGCTCGGTCAGCACGTGCCCCTCGGCGAGCATGCAGGCGCGCTCGAGCACGTTGCGCAGCTCGCGCACGTTGCCGAGCCACGCGCCGGACATCAGGATCTGCTCGGCCCCCGGGCTGACGCCGTCGATCGGCTTGTCGAAGCGGCCGGCGAATTCCTTGACGAAGGCGGCGGTGAGATACGGGATGTCCTCGCGCCGCTCGCGCAGCGGCGGGACGTGCAGCTCGACGACGTTCAGGCGATAGAAGAGGTCGCTGCGGAACCGTCCGGCATCCGTCTCGACGCGGAGATCGCGGTTGGTCGCCGCGACGATCCGCACGTCCACCCGCTTCGGCTGCAGCGATCCGACGCGCTGCACCTCGCCGGTCTCGAGAACGCGGAGCAGCTTCGCCTGCACGCTCGGCGGCAGCTCGCCCACCTCGTCGAGGAAGAGGGTGCCGCCGTCCGCCGCCTCGAACAGGCCCGCCTTGTTGTCGGTCGCCCCGGTGAAGGCGCCGCGCGCGTGGCCGAACAGCTCGCTCTCGAACAGCGTTTCGACGACGGCGGAGCAGTTGACGGTGGCGAAGCGCTTCGCCCGCCGCGGACCGAGATCGTGGATGGCGTGCGCGATCCCTTCCTTGCCGGTGCCGGTCTCGCCGCTGATCAGTGCGGTGCGCGCGTGCGGCGCGATCCGCCGCACCAGTCCGAACAGCTGCTGCATGACCGGGCTGCGGCCGAGCATCCCGCACAGCTCCAGCCGTTTCGCGGTCGCTCCCTCGCTGCTCAGCAGCTCGGCGCGCCGGGCGGCGTCCTCGCGGGCGTCGAGCAGCAGCTGCCGCAGCCGCGCGAAATCCAGCGGCTTCGTCAGGTAATCGAGCGCCCCCAGCTTCACCGCCTCGATCGCGCTCTCGACCGAGGCGTGTCCGGTCATCAGGATGACGCCGCATTCCGGCTGCACCTGGCGGATCGCCCGCAGCACCTCCATGCCGCCGAGCTCGGGCATACGCAGGTCGACCAGCGCCGCGTCGGCGCGCTCGTGCGACAGCATCGCCAGCGCGGCGCCCGGCTTGTCGTGCAGGATCGTGCGATACCCGGTCGGTGCGACCGCCCGCTCGATCAGCGTCAGCATCCCCGGCTCGTCGTCGATGACGACGAGCACCGGTGCGGCGCTCACGGCTCGTCGTCCTTGCCGCTGACCAGGGTGAGCGCGGCCCGCGCCGCCTTGACGATCTCTTCGACGTCGCCGCGACGCGGATCGTCCGCCGCGTCCTGCAGCAGCAGCTCGGCGTAGCCGAGGATGATCGCGAGATGGTTGCGCAGCGCGTGCTCCACGTCGGGTGCGTTCATGAATGGGATGGGTACGGTTCCTCCGGGAACGCCCCTTGATCCTATCGGCCGCGCGGTATGACTCGGTATCAGCGTTTGTCTTACAATTCGAAGTTCACGGATGACTGCTGCTCTCACCAGACGCGCACGGCCCGAGTCCGCCGGCGAGCGGTACACCGCGGCCCTCGACTCGCTCACGGCCGCGCTCCAGGACGGCGTCATGGCGGAAACAGACGACGGCCGCGTCGCTGTCGTCAATCCGGCGTTCTGCCGCATGTTCGGCATCCCGCATCCGTCGCACGCGGTCGGGCGCCAGGCGGAGGCGCTTCGTGAGGAGCTCTGGGGCAACCTCATCGCCGACGTCGAGAGCTATCGCGCGCTGACGCGCCGGCTGCGCGACCGCCGCGAGCCGCAGCTCGGATACGAAGTGCGGCTGACCGACGGGCGCGTCATGAGCCGCGACTACGTTCCGCTCGACGGCCCGAAGGGGAGCGTCGCCCACCTGTGGCACTACCGCGATATCACGACCGCCAAGGATCTGGAGCGCCGACTGCGTCAATCCCGCACACAGCTGCGGCAGTTCGCGGCGCATGCGGAGCAGCGCCGCGAGGAAGAGCGCCGGCAGCTCGCCCGGACGCTGCACGATGAGCTCGGCCAGCTGTTTTCGAGCCTGCGGCTGGAGCTCGGCGCGGCGATCGCGGCGTTCAGGGAAGCGGCGGCGCCGGAGATGCGGCCGGTGGTCGATCGCCTGCAGGCGGCGGCCGGGCTGACCGACGTGGGCGTGGCATCGCTGCGGCAGCTCACCACGTCGCTGCGGCCGCCGATCCTCGATCACCTGGGGCTGCTTCCGGCGATCCGCTGGGAAGCGTCGATTTTCAGCAAGCGGACCGGGATTCGGACGCAGGTTCGCGCCCGACCGGCGTCGATGGCGTTCGACGAGGCGCAGGTGACCGCCTTGTATCGCATCCTGCTGGCGGCCCTCGACAACATCGCGCGGCACGCCGGCGCCGGCACGGTGTGGATCACCCTGTCCCGGCAGCGCGGCGTCACCATGATGGAGATCCGCGACAACGGCCGCGGGATCACCGAAGCGCAGATCGCCGGCCCGAACACGATGGGGCTGCTCGGCATGCGCGAGCGTGCGCTGGCGCTCGGCGGCGAAGTGCGGATCACGCGCGGGCCGCGCAGCGGCACGCGGCTGCTCGTCATCCTCCCCGACGGAGACGCCGCGGGTGCGTAGGGTGCTGCTGGTGGACGACCACCCGATCGTGCGTGAAGGGATCGCGCGCATCCTGGCGCTGCGCATCCCCGGCCTGCAGATCGCGGAGGCCGAGGACGGCCCGCGGGCGATGGAGCAGCTGCGTCAGTCCGCCTTCGATCTCGTGCTGCTGGATTTGACGCTGCCGGGCGACAGCGGCCTGTCGCTGCTGCGCCGCCTGCGGCGCGAGTTCGTGGTGCCGATTCTGGTCGTCAGCATGCATCCCGTCGATCAGTTCGCGCAGCGGGCGCTGCAGGCGGGCGCCGCCGGCTACGTTGCCAAGGACAGCGATCCCGACGAAGTGATCCGCGCGGTGAGCACCGCGCTGGCCGGCGGCCGCCACGTTCCGGCGGAACTGCAGGAAGCGGCCCGGCTCGAGGAAGCGCCGCCGCCGCACGGGGCGCTCTCGGATCGCGAGTATCAGGTGCTGCGGATGATCGGCGCCGGGCGCACGGTCTCCGAGATCGCCACGGAGCTGGGCCTGAGTGTGAAGACCGTCAGCACCTACCGCGCGCGCATCCTGGAGAAGCTGCAGCTTCGCACCAGCGCCGAGCTCATTCACTACGCGGTCGTCAACAAGCTCGTCTCGTAAGCGGCCGGGCGTGGTGCCGCGTCACGACGTCCAGCGCCGGGCCAGCGCGCGCGCCGACGCGTCCGTCACGATCGATTGCAGCCGCTCCAGCTCGGCGGCGAGCACGCGCCCGCCCAGCGGCGTGATCCGGTAATAGCGCCGCCGCTCCTCCCCCTCGTCGGCGGGGGATCGGTGGTCCGCTTCCGCCACCAGGCCGCCGGCGAGCAGCCGCTTGATGACCCGATAGAGGTTGCCGGGATCGAGGACCACCAGACCGTTGGTGTGTGCCGCGATTGCCTGGACCAGTCCGTAGCCGTGGCGATCTTCGGAGGCGAGCGCCAGCAGCAGCTCGAGGTCGACCGGTTTGAGCGGCAGGAAGTCGTGCGCCTTGGCCCGCGTCATCGTTCGCCTCACTCGGTGCGCAGGATCGTCAGCGGATCGGCCTGCGCCGCGCGCCGCGCCGGCAGATATGCGGCGAGCGCCGCGGTGAAGACGAGGATCGCCGCGGCGGCGACGAAGGCGCGCGGATCCAGCGGACTGACGCGCACCAGGTAGGCGGCGAACAGCCGCCCGGCCAGCACTGCGCCGACAAGACCCAGGGCCACGCCCAGCGCGCCGAGGCGCAGCTCGCGCGACACCACCAGCCAGATGACGCTGCGGGCGTCGGCGCCGAGCGCAATCCGGACGCCGAGCTCGCGCAGACGCAGCCGCACGCCGTACGAGACCAGGCCGTACAACCCGATCGCGGCCAGCAGGAGACCGGCGGCGCCGAGAATGCCGGTGACGAGCGCGGCGACCCGCTGCGGAAACAGCACGCCGGCGATCTCGGTGCGCAGCGCGCGTACGGCAGGCCGCGGCAGCTGTGCGTCGATCGCCAGGACCTCCGACTCGATCAGCGACGCCTGCGGCGGACCCCCCGTCCTGGAGCGGACGACGATCGTGCGCACCGTTTCTCCGGCGGGCATCGGCAGGTAGAGGAACGCGACCGCCCCTTCCGTCAGGCTCCCGTAGCGCGAATCGCGAGCCACGCCGATCACCGTCGTCGATCGGCCGTGAGCGTGCAGCGTGCGCCCGATCGCATTGGTATCCCCCCACGCGCGCCGCGCGAGGGTCTCGTTGACGATCGCCGTGTCCGCGGCGGCAGTGTCGCCGGCCGCGAAGTCGCGCCCCGCGACGAGCGGGATGCGCAGCGTGTCGAGGTAACCGGCAGTGACGTTGGCCGTGCGGACCGGCAGCCGCAGCGCGGAGCCGTCCGCCGCCCGATCGACGGTCACGACCGTTCCCGAGTCCGCGAACGTCAACGGCACCATGTTCCCGAATGCGACGCGCTCGACTGCCGGAGACGATTCCAGCCGCCGTCGGAGGGTGTCGTAGAAGCGGCGGCCCCGCGCCGGGTCGTAGCCGTACGCCTCCGTGTTGAACGGCGCGACCGCGACGCCGCCGGACTCGAACCGGGGATCGAGCGCCGCGCCTTCAGTGACGGACCGGATGAAGAGCGCCGCCGCCGTCAGCAGCACCAGCGAGCACGCCATCTGCGCGACGACGAGCGCGCCGGAGACGAACGTGCGCCGTCCGGCGCCGGCCGAGTCGGCGCGCAGCAGCGCCCCGGGATTGCGTCCCACGCCGCGCAGCGCCGGGCCGGCGCCGAAGATCGCGCCGGCGAGGAGCGACACGCCGATCGAAAACAGCAGGACGCGCCAGTCGGGCGAGATCTCCAGCGTCAGCGCCGCGTCGCCGGGCAGCGGCAGCCGCTCCAGCGCACCGGTCGCCGCCGCGGCGAGCGCGCAGCCGCCGGCCCCGGCGAGCAGGAACAGCGCCAGCGTCTCGGTCAGGAGCTGCCGGACCAGCCGTCCGCGGCTGGCGCCAAGCGCGACGCGGACGCCGATCTCGCGGCGCCGGGCCGCCGCGCGCGACGCGAGGAGCGACGAGACGTTCGCCCCGGCAATCACGAGGACGAGCGTCGACGCGCCGAGCAGGACGGCGCCGAATCCCAGCAGCGCGCGCCGCGCGTCGTCGGGCAGTCCCGTCAGCGGCGTCACCCGCATGGCGGTGTAGCGAGGGAAGTCGCCGCTGGATGCCGCCCAGCGTTCCGTCAGCGTCGACAGTTCGGCGCGAGCCATCGTCGGCGTGACGCCGGCGCGCATTCTCCCGAAGACGAACAGCCACGGGGCGCGCTCGAGATCCCGGCCCGCTCTCACGTGCGGCTGCATGGCGAGCGGGACCCATGCATCCAGCTTCAGCGGGGTGAAGACGCCGTGGAACCCGGGCGGGGCGACGCCGATCAGGCGATAGGGACGGCCGTTGACCGTCAGCTCGCGGCCGATCGCCGCGGGATTCGCGTTCAGCTGCGAGGTCCAGAAGTCGTGCGACACGACGATCACGGGATGCGCCAGCGGGATCGCATCCTCCTCGGGAAGGAAGAAGCGGCCCGCCTCGGGGCGGAGGCCAAGTACGGTGAAGTAGTTGCCGCTGACGATCGTGCCGGCTACGGAATGCGCCGGCCCGCCGCGTGAAATGGTCAGCGCAACGCGGCTCCATGCGGCGGCGCCGTCCAGCGACTGCGTGCTGCCCGCGAGGTAGCGGTAGAACCCGTAGGACGCGGAGACGCCCTCGCTCGAATCCGGCGTACGGCGATCCACGAGGATCAGCCGATCGCCGTCCGTCGTTCCGGGCAGCGGCCGGAGGACGATGGCGTTCAGCGCGCTGAACACGGTGGCCACACCGCCGACGCCGACGGCCACCGCGGTCACGACCAGCGCCGTGAAGAGCGGAGCGCGGCTGAGGAGCCGGCCAGTCAGGCGGACATCGGTGAGGAGGGTCTCGTGCCAGGGCAGCCCGACCTCGCCCGCGCGGCCGGCCTGCCGCTCCCGCCAGGCCGCGGCCGTCATCCCGGTGATGGTCCGCCACCAGAACGCCGCCGTCGCGGCCACGCCGGTCTCGCGGGCGGCTCGATACTGGTCCGCCAGTACCGACCGCATTTCGTCGCCGAACGCCTCCCGGAACGCGCGCGGGAAGAGCCTCAGCAGGAGCAGGAAGACGCGCGGCGCCATATGGTTAGTTTAACCATACGCGGACGACGCCGGCCGGGTTCCGCGGAACCGGCGGTTGCGGTTTTTCGTTATAGTAGAAAAATGACGAAGCGCGGCTATCTCGGCGACCTGGAAGAGATCGTGCTCCTGGCGGTGGCGCGCTGCGAGCCGGAGGCCTACGGCATGCGCATCCGGGAGGAAATCGACGCGCAGTCCGGCCGCAGTGTCGCCATTGGCGCGGTGTACGCGTCACTCGAGCGGCTCGAAGACAAGGGGTACATCACGCGCGTCACGCCTCCCGAGACGGCGACGCGCGATCCTCGAGCCCGCCGCTTCTTCGCAGTGACGGCCGCCGGCGCGAGGGCCGCCGAGGACACCGCCGCGCTCCGCGAGCGCATGTGGCGAGGGCTGCGGCTTCGGCGGCAGGGAGGACAGTCGTGATCGGGTTGGCTCGGTGGCTGCTGCGGCGCGCGCTGCCGGCCGACGCGCGTGACGCCGTGCTCGCGGAACTGGACGCCGAGTATGCGGCGGCGCGCACACGCCACGCGGGCCGCGGCGCGACGGCGTGGTACTGGCGCCAGGTGGGCGGATCGCTGGTCCCGGCGCTCGGGATGCGGCGGCGGCGGCTGACGCGGCTTGGCGCCGACGCGCTCCAGGACGCGCGCGTCGGCGTTCGGTCCATGCTCCGGGCGAAAGCCTTCAGCGCCGCGGCCGTCCTCACGCTCGCGCTCGGCATCGGCGCGACCACGGCGATGTTCACGATCGTCGACCGCGTGCTGCTCCGGCCGCTGCCGTATGCCGCGCCGGAGCAATTGATCCGGATCTGGTCTGCGAACCCGCGCGGCATCCCGCGCAACCAGATCTCTCCTCCCGACTTCTTCGACTGGCGCGACCAGGTGCAGGGGCTGACGGCGCTCGCCGGGTTCAGCGTGCTGGACGCGACGATCACCACCGGCGGCGAGCCGCAGCGTCTCGCCGCGGCCTCGGCAACCGCCAACCTGGTGGACACGCTCGGCGGCACGCCGCTCCTCGGGCGCTGGTTCGCCGCCGCCGAGACCGCGGGTCAGGGGCAACCGGTCGCCGTGATCGGCGAGGCGCTGTGGCGGGAGCGATTCGGCGGCGATCCCGCCATCCTGGGGCGCGCGATCGCGATCGACGGCACGCCGCGCACCGTCGTCGGCGTCATGCCGCGGACGTTTCACATTCCGGGCACCGCCGAGCGCCTGTGGCTGCCCCTCGCCGACGCCTGGCGGACGCTGCCGCGCAACGCGCGCTATCTCGGCGCAGTCGGACGCCTCGCCCCTGGCGTCTCCACCGACAGCGCCCGAACCTCGCTGGCCGCCGTGGCCGCGCACCTCGCCGCCACCTATCCGGATGCCGACCGCGGCTGGGGCGTGACGGTGGTGCCGCTGCGCGATGCGGTGATCGGCGATGTCAGGCGGCCGCTGGTCATGCTGCTCGCCGCCATCATCGCCGTTCTCGCCATCGCGTGCGCCAACGTGGCCAGCCTGCTGCTGGCGCGCGGCGTCGCACGGAGACGCGAACTGGCGATCCGCGCGGCAGTCGGCGCCGGCGCCGGACGCCTCGTCCGCATGCAGGTCGTCGAAGCGACGACGGTGGCGCTTGCCGGAGGGGCGTTGGGCATCCTGCTGGCGTGGTGGTTGATCGCGCTGGTGCCGGAGATGCGGCCGCTCGGCCTGCCGCTCACCGATCGGATCGCACTCGACTGGCGCGCCCTGGTCGCGGCAACGGGGCTGACGCTCGGGAGCGCCGTGCTGACCGCGGTCTGGCCGGCATGGAAAGCCGCACGTCCGGCGGTCGGCGCGCTCGCCGGTGGAGGCCGATCGACCGGCAACGACGTTCGCATGCGCCAGGCGATCGTGGCGGGGCAGATCGCGGTGGCGACCGCGCTGGTGTCGGCGGGTCTGCTGCTGATCGTGAGCGTCGAGAAGCTCACGCGGGTGCCGACCGGCTTCGACGCCGACGCGACGCTGCTCGCCGACATGGCGCTGCCGTCGGTCAGATATCCGCGCGACGCACAGTCCCCGTTCTACGACCGTCTGCTCGAGCGGGTGCGTGCGCTGCCCGGCGTGCGCTCGGCGGGCGCCGGCGGTCCGCTGCCGCTGTCGGGCCTCGACGGCCTGCTGCGGTTCCTGCTCACGATCGAGGGGGTTCCGGCTCCCGGCGATCGCACGCAGCGCGCCTACCTGCGGTGGGCCACGCCGGAGTACTTCCAGGCGATGGGCATCCGCCTGGTTGCCGGACGCGGGTTCACTGCGGCGGATCGCCCCGGCTCGACGCCGGTGGCGGTCATCGACGCCGAGCTGGCGCGCCGCTACTTCCGCGACGGCACGCCGATCGGCCGCCGCGTGCGCACGCCGATCGATGGGCCGAACTGGCGCGTCGTGGTCGGCATCGTCGCCGCGGTGCGGCAGAGTACGCTGGAGCGGGAGGAAGAGCCGCACCTCTACGTTCCAGAGGCGCAGACCCCGAGCGCCGAGCTGACGCTGGTGGTCCGGAGCGATCGCGACGCGGCGTCGATGGCCCCCGCGATCCGCGCCATCCTCCGCGAGATGGATCCGGAACTGCCGCTGTCGAACGTGCGTTCGTCGCGCGATCTCGTCGCCGACGCGGCGGCGCCCCGCCGGTTGAGCGCGCAGCTGCTCGCTGCGTTCGCGCTCCTGGCGCTGCTGCTGACGCTGGTCGGCGTCTACGGCGTGATGTCGCAGATCGTGATGCAGTCGACGAAGGAGCTTGGCATCCGGCTCGCCCTCGGGGCGACGGAATCGCGGATCGTCCGCCTCACGGTGCGCCGCGCGGCGCGGATGGCAGTCCTCGGCGCCGGCATCGGCCTCGCGGCGGCGTGGCTGTCGGCGCCGGCGCTCAGCGGGGTGCTGTACGGGATCGCTCCGCGCGATCCGTGGACCCTGGCGGGCGCCGCGACGCTGATGGTCACAGCCGCCCTCGCCGCCGCGTACCTGCCGTCACGGCGCCTGCTGCGGCTGGACGTCGTCCAATCACTTCGAGATTCATAAAAAGCGAAAATCACGGACGCTGGAAGCCATCAGCGGGGAAGCTGGAAGCCGGCAGCCGTCAGCGCCCAGTATCCGGCCGGCCGAGCACATACATCAGCGACAGCGGATCCACGCGGGCGCCGTTGAGCCGAACCGTCCAGTGCAGGTGCGCGCCGGTGACGCGGCCCGTCGAGCCGACCTTTCCCACGATCGCCCCTGCCGGCACGAGGTCGCCGGGTTCGACGTCGATTTCCGACAGGTGCGCGAGGAGCGAGAACAGCCCCTGGCCGTGATCGAGCACGACGGTGTTGCCGGAGAAGTATCGATCCGCGGCGATCACGACGCGGCCGGCGTTCGGCGCCGCCACCGGCCGTCCCTCGGGGCTGAGGAAGTCCGCGCCGCCGTGCTGCGATCGTGGCTCGCCGTTGAAGATGCTATGGGTGCCGAACGCGCTGTTGGCGCGATCGGGAACCGGCCGCACGAATCGCGCGCTCCACAACCGATCGGGCGGAGAGGCGGCCCAGATCGCCGCGAGTTCCCCCGCTTCCCGCTCGATGCGGGCCTGCGCGTCCGGCGGCGGGTTGACCAGTGCGGGATCGACGGAGAGGCGGCGCGTCGGAAACGACCGCGCGCGGATGTCGAGGGGATGTGTGACCTGCGCCCCTCCGCTCGTGACGATCACGTCATGGCGGCCGGGTCGGGTCCCGAGATCGATCCCGATCAGCGCGCGCCACCCGTGCTCGCCCGCCGCATGCACCGGCCAGGTCACATCGAAGGCGCGGACCTCAACCGGCGCGCTGGCGCCGGCGACCGTCAGGACGACCACCTCCCCCGGCCGAAGCGCGCGAGCGGAGTGCCGGACCGTCAGCGAGGTCGCGGGGATCAGCAGAGCGATTGCGAGAAACGTGGTCGCACCCACACTCATCACCGCGTTACGCGTTACGCACTAGCACTGCGCACTACGCACCGCGCACCGCGCACTGCGCACCGCGCACTGCTACTTGCCGTTGGCCATCGACCCGAGGAATTCGCTGTTGCTCTTGGTCTTCGCCATCTTCGACAGCAGCAGCTCCATGCCCTCGACGGGGGAGAGCGGCGTGAGCACCTTGCGCAGGACCCAGGTGCGGTTGAGATCTTCCTTCGGGATGAGCAGCTCTTCCTTGCGGGTGCCGCTCTTCTGGATGTCGATCGCCGGGAACACGCGGCGATCGGCGAGCTTGCGATCGAGGTGGATCTCGAGGTTGCCGGTGCCCTTGAACTCTTCGAAGATCACTTCGTCCATGCGCGAGCCGGTGTCGATCAGCGCGGTGGCGACGATCGTCAGCGACCCGCCTTCCTCGATGTTGCGCGCCGCGCCGAAGAACCGCTTCGGCCGCTGCAGCGCGTTGCTGTCGACGCCGCCCGACAGCACCTTGCCCGACGCCGGGACGATGGTGTTGTAGGCGCGCGCCAGGCGGGTGATCGAGTCCAGCAGGATGACGACGTCCTTCTTGTGCTCGACCAGGCGCTTGGCCTTCTCGATCACCATCTCGGCGACCTGCACGTGCCGCTGCGCCGGCTCGTCGAAGGTGGACGAGATCACTTCCCCCTTCACCGAGCGCTGCATGTCGGTGACCTCTTCCGGCCGCTCGTCGATGAGCAGCACGATCAGGTAGACCTCGGGGTGGTTGGCGGTGATGCTGTTGGCGATGTTCTGCAGCAGCATCGTCTTGCCGGTGCGCGGCGGCGCGACGATCAGGCCGCGCTGTCCCTTGCCGATCGGCACCATCAGGTCCATGACCCGAGCCGACAGGTTGTCCGACGCCGCCTCCAGCCTGATCCGCTCCTGCGGATAGAGCGGCGTCAGGTTCTCGAAGAAGACGCGATCGCGGATGCGGTCCGGCGGCTCGAAGTTGACCGCCTCGACCTTGATCAGCGCGAAGTAGCGTTCCCCCTCTTTCGGCTGGCGGATCTGGCCGCTGACCGTGTCGCCGGTCTGCAGGTCGAACTTGCGAATCTGGGAAGGGGAGACGTAGATGTCGTCGGGACCGGGCAGGTAGTTGTAGTTGGGGGCGCGAAGGAAGCCGAACCCGTCGGGCAGCGTCTCGAGCACCCCTTCGGAGAAGAGGTTGCCGCTCTTCTCGGCGCGGCAGCGGAGGATCTGGAAGATCAGCTCCTGCTTGCGCATCCCGGTGGCGCCGGGCACGTCGAGCTGCTTGGCCACCTTGGTCAGTTCCTGCGTGCTCATCTCCTTGAGCGTCGCCAGGTCGACCTTGGTCTCGGGTGCCGGCCGCGCCGGGGCGGCGTCCGCGCGAGCCGAGTCCTTCGACTCCTTCGCGTCCTTTGCTTCCTTCGTGAGATCTACCGTACCAGTCTTGCTATCAGTGTCCACAGATCGTCCAGTCCTTCCCCGCTCGTCGCCGAGAGCGGCAGCGGGGGCATTCCGAGTTGCCGTTCCAGTTCCCTCAGGTTCCGCACGCGCTCGCCGCGTGACAGTTTGTCGATTTTGCTCGCGATCGCCGCGCGCGCGACCGGCAGCGAGCGCAGCCAGGCCGCGGCCGCCAGGTCCGAGTCGAGCCCCGGATGCCGGGCGTCCACGAGATGGAGGACGCCCGCGATCGGCTGGCCGCCGGCGAAGTAGCGCTCGGCGATGCCGCGCAGCTCCGCCACGGACTCGCGTCCGCCGCGCGCGTAGCCGTAGCCGGGCAGGTCCGCGAAGCACACGGTCCAGCGGCCGGGACCGCCGGGGCCGCCCTCGGCCTCCACGCGATAGAGATTCGCCAGCCGCGTCTTTCCGGCGGCCGCGCTGGTGCGGGCCAGGTCGCGCTTCGTGAGCGCGTTCAGCAGCGACGACTTGCCGACATTCGATCGGCCGACGAGCGCGAGGTGAGGTACGCCGTCGCGCGGGATGCCTTCAGCGCTCGTGGCGCTCGTCACGAACCGGGCGTCCAGGACCTTCACCGAAAGCTGAGCGCCGGCTCAGTGCGAAATCGACGGCTGCTCCCCGGCGATCGCGTCGGTGCCGGGCGCCGGAATCGATCCGATCGGCTCGGCGAGCGCGATCTTCAGCACCTCGTCCATCGACTCGACCATGTAGACGTTCAGGCTGTCGAGCACGTTCTTCGGGATGTCGGCGAGGTCCTTCTCGTTCTCCCGCGGGACGACGATGGTCTTCAACCCCGAGCGGTGCGCCGCCAGGATCTTCTCCTTCAGCCCGCCGATCGGCAGCACCTTGCCGCGCAGGGTGATCTCGCCGGTCATCGCCACTTCCTTGCGGATCGGGATCCGCCCGAGCGCCGAGATGAGCGAGGTCGCCAGCGTGATGCCGGCCGACGGGCCGTCCTTCGGGATCGCCCCTTCCGGAATGTGGATGTGGACGTCGGTGGTGCGGTTGAAGTTCTTCGGGATGCGGTACTCGTCGGCCTTGGCGCGCACGTAGCTCATCGCCGCCTGCGCCGATTCCTGCATCACGTCGCCGAGCTTGCCGGTGAGCGTCAGCTTGCCCTTGCCGGGCATCAGCGTCGCTTCGATGGTGAGGATCTCGCCGCCCACTTCGGTCCACGCCAGGCCGGTCGCGACGCCGATCTCGTTCTTCTCCTCCGCCAGCGCCGAGCGGAACCGCGGCACGCCGAGGTACTCGGTCACCTTGGCGGCGGTGATCTCCATCGTGAAGCCCTTGCCCTCGGTCACCACCTTGCGCGCCACCTTGCGGCAGATCGACGCGATCTCGCGCTCGAGATTGCGCACGCCGGCCTCGCGGGTGTAGCGCGAGATGATGGTCGAGAAGGCCTCGTCGAGGAACACGATGTTGTCGCCGGTCAGGCCCGCCCCTTCGATCGCCTTCGGCGCCAGGAACTTCCGCGCGATCTCGATCTTCTCCTGCTCGGTGTAGCCGGCGAGCTGCAGCACTTCCATGCGGTCGCGCAGCGCCTGCGGGATGGTGTGCAGCACGTTCGCGGTGCAGATGAACATCACGTTCGACAGGTCGTACTCGACGTCGAGATAGTGGTCGAGGAACGCGTTGTTCTGCTCCGGATCGAGCACTTCGAGCAGCGCCGCCGACGGATCGCCACGGAAGTCCATCGACATCTTGTCGACTTCGTCGAGCAGGAACACCGGGTTCATCGTCCCGGCCTTCTTCATCATCTGGATGATCTGGCCGGGGAAGGCGCCGATGTAGGTGCGGCGGTGGCCGCGGATCTCCGCCTCGTCGCGCACGCCGCCGAGCGACAGCCGCACGAACTTGCGGTTCATCGCGCGGGCGATCGACTTGGCCAGCGAGGTCTTGCCGACCCCGGGAGGTCCGGAGAAGGTGAGGATGGTCGCCTTCGGCTTCTTCACCAGCGCGCGGACGGCGAGGAACTCGAGGATGCGGTCCTTGATCTTCTCGAGGCCGTAGTGGTCCTCGTTCAGCACTTCTTCGGCGCGCTTGAGGTCCCGGCTCTCCTTGGTCTTCTTCTGCCACGGGACGGCGATCAGCCAGTCGAGGTAGTTGCGCGAGACGGTCGCTTCCGCCGACATCGGCGGCATCGCCTCGAGGCGCTTCAGCTCCTGGATGGCCTTTTCCTCGACCTCCTCGGGCATCTTCGCCTGTTCGATCTTCTTCTTCAGCTCCTCGATCTCGTTCCCCTTCTCGTCCTTGCGGCCCAGCTCCTTCTGGATCGCCTTCATCTTCTCGTTGAGGTAGTACTCCTTCTGCGCCTTCTCCATCTGCTTCTTGACGCGCGACTGGATCTTGCGATCCACCTGGAGCTTGTCGACCTCCGCCTCGAGCAGGGCGGTGATGCGGTTGAGCCGCTCGATCGGCGAGATGATCTCGAGCAGGTTCTGCTTCTCATCGACGCCGACGACGAGGTGCGCCGAAATGGTGTCGGCCAGCTTGCCGGGATCGTCCACGCGGACGGCGGCGATCATCGCGTCGTAGTGCAGGTTGTTCGACAGCTTCACGTACTGCTCGAACAGCGACACCACCTTGGTCATCGTCGCCTCGGCGTCGACGCCGGATTCCTTCGGCTTCGGCACCACCTTGACGACGACGCGGTAGAAGCCCTTGTCTTCCTTCCATTCGACGGCGCGGGCGCGCTCGATCCCCTCGACCAGCACCTTGATGTTGCCGTCAGGCAGCTTCAGGCTCTGCACGATGTTGGCGACGCAGCCCATGGTGTAGATGTCGTTCGGCTGGGGCTCGTCGGTGGCGGCGTCGTGCTGCGCCGCGAGGAAGATGCGCTTGTCCTTGCCGAGCGCGTGCTCGAGCGCGCGCGTCGACGAGGGCCGTCCGATGACGAACGGCATCATCATGTGGGGGAACACGACCACGTCGCGTAACGGAACGATCGGGAGTGTCTCGTAGAGTTCCATGTCTTAATGCAGACTGCCGATTGCAGATTGCCGATCGACGGTTGACGATTGTTGAATGCCGATCGACGGATTGTCGAGTGCCGAATGGACCGCTGATTGTCGAGTACGACTGCCGATCGTCAATCGACCAATCCGTCGATCCCCAATCGCCAATCGTCAACCCTCGATCGGCAATCGCCAATCGGCCGCCGCCACTGACTACCCCGCCTTTTCTATCAGGGTAATCGGCTTTTCCTTGCTCAGCACGACTTCGCGGGTGATGACGCACTCGCGGACCTTCTTCTGGCCCGGCAGCGTGTACATCAGGTCGAGCATGAGCTCCTCGATGATCATGCGCAGGCCGCGCGCGCCAATCTTGCGGGCCAGCGCCTGTTCGGCGATCGCCTCGAGCGCGTCGTCCGTGAACTTGAGCTTCACGTTCTCGTACTCGAACAGCTTCTGGTACTGACGCGTGATCGCGTTGCGCGGTTGCGTGAGGATCTGCACGAGCGCCGCGCGATCGAGCTCGTGCAGCGTGCCCACCACCGGGAGGCGGCCGACGAACTCGGGAATCAGCCCGTACTTGATCAGGTCTTCCGGCTCCACCTGCTCCAGCGTGGTGCCGATGTCGCGGCCGGCGAGCGACTTGACGTCGGCCTTGAAGCCGAGCGTCTTCTTGCCGGTGCGGCGCTCGATCTGTTTCTCCAGCCCGACGAAGGCGCCGCCGCAGATGAAGAGGATGTTGGTGGTGTCGACCTGGAAGAACTCCTGGTGCGGGTGCTTGCGCCCGCCCTGCGGCGGCACGTTGGCCACCGTGCCCTCGCGGATCTTGAGCAGCGCCTGCTGCACCCCTTCACCCGAGACGTCGCGGGTGATCGACGGGTTCTCGTCCTTGCGGCAGATCTTGTCGACTTCGTCGATGTAGATGATGCCCTGCTGGCACTTCTCGATGTCCCCGCCCGCCGCCTGCAGCAGCTTGAGGATGATGTTCTCGACGTCTTCGCCGACGTAGCCCGCCTCGGTCAGCGTCGTCGCATCGACGATGGTGAAGGGGACCGAGAGCAGCTTGGCGAGCGTCTGCGCGAGCAGCGTCTTGCCGGTGCCGGTCGGGCCGATCAGCAGGATGTTGGACTTGGTGAGCTCGATCTCGTTGCGGCTGCGGGACTGCTTCTGGATCTCGATCCGCTTGTAGTGGTTGTAGACCGCGACCGCGAGCTTCTTCTTGGTCTGTTCCTGGCCGATGACGTACTCGTCGAGGAACTTCTTGATCTCCTGGGGCACGGGCAGGGAGGACCGGGCGCCGCCGCGCGCCTCGAACCGGTTGTCGTCCGCGATGATGTCGTTGCAGACCTCGACGCACTCATCGCAGATGAAGACCGTCGGCCCCGCAATCAGCTTGCGGACGTCATTCTGGTCCTTGTTGCAGAACGAGCAGCGCAGAATCTCGCCTTCGCCGTTCTTCTTTACCATGAGTGGTGAGCCCTAAGCCCTTTTTCGGATGACGTCGTCAATAATACCGTATTCCTTCCCCTGGTCGGCGCCCATGATGTAGTCCCGTTCCGTGTCGTCCTGGATGCGCTTGAGGGGCTGGCCGGTGTGGTCGGCGAGGATCTGATTGAGGCGCTCGCGGGTGCGGAGCAGCTCCCGGGCGTGGATGTCGATGTCGGTGGTCTGGCCGCCGAGCCCCTGCACCCACGGCTGATGGATGAGGATGCGGGAGTTGGGCAGCGAGAAGCGCTTCCCCTTGGCCCCGGCGGCGAGCAGCACCGCGGCGACCGAGGCCGCCTGGCCGATGCAGTAGGTCTGCACGTCGGGCTTGATGAACTGCATCGTGTCGTAAATCGCCATCCCGGCCGTGACCACCCCGCCCGGGCTGTTGATGTAGAGCAGGATGTCCCGATCCGGATCCTCGGCCTCGAGGAACAGCATCTGCGCGATCACGAGATTGGCGATGCCGTCGTCAATCGGCGTGCCGAGGAAGATGATGCTGTCCTTCAGCAGGCGCGAAAAGATGTCGTAGGCGCGTTCCCCGCGGTTGGTCTGTTCGACCACCATCGGGATGAGCTGCGAATGAGAAGAATGAGCCATGCGAAAAAGCGTCCGCGTGGAACGGAAAACGGCGACTCGTAAATTGCTGTGGGGAGCTCGGGACCGGACCTGTCTTACGTTTGTACGATAGTAGCACGCGACAGCAGGAAGTCAATCGCCCGCTCCCGCCGCAGCCCTGAGTACAACCGCCCGATGCCCCCCTCCTTCTCCAGCCTGGCGCGCACCGCCGCCGGCGTGCGGCCGGTCCGCTCGGCGTACTTCGCGATCTCCGCCTCGATCTCCTCGGGCGTGACCGCGATCTGCTCGCGCCGGGCCACCTCGTCGAGCACCAGCGCGCCGCGCACCGCCTCCGCCGCGGCCTCCTTCTGCCGCTCGCGGAAATCTTCCCAGTTGATGTTCGTCTTCATCGGGTCGATCTGCTGATCGATCAGCCGCCGGACGAACTCTTCGACCCGCCGATCGATCTCGCGCTCGAGCAGCGCCTGCGGCACCTCGAAGGCCACCCGCGCCGCCAGCTGCTTCATCAGGTTCGCGCGCAGCTCGCGATCCGCCTCGTGCCGGGCCTCGTGCTCGAGATCCTCCCGCACCCGCGCGCGCAGCGCGTCGAGCGACGCGAAGTCGCCGACGTCCTTGGCGAACTCGTCGTCCAGGTCGGGCACGATCCGCTTGCGGATCGCCTTCACCGTGACGTCGTACTTCACCGTCGTGCCGGCCAGTTCCTTGATCGCGTAGTCGGCCGGATAGGTGATGTCGAACGACTTCTCCGCCCCCGCCGTCAGCCCGGCGAGCTGCTCGTCGAAGCCGGGCGGGTTCGCCGCACCGCCGATGTCCACCGTCACGTTCTGGTGGTTGTCCGACTTCGGGCCGTGGTGATACTCGGTGGGATCGTCCCCCGAGTGATCGCCGCTCGCCGTGCGGACCAGATCCATCAGCACCGAATCGCCGTGCTCGACGCCGCGCCCTTCCACCGGCTCGTAGCGCGCCGCCCGCTCGCGCAGCCCCGCCATCGCGTCGTCCACCGCGGCGTCGCTCACCCCCGACGCCTCGCGCCGCAGCGAGATCGTCGCGTAGTCCCCCGGATCGATCGGCGGCACGGTGTCGAAGATCGCCGTGAACTTCAGCGGCTGCCCCTCTTCGACGACCACGTCGCGGATGTCGGGCGTGTCGACCGGCTCGACGCCGCGCTCGCGCAGCGCCTCGTCGACGGCGCGCGGGATCAGCCCGTGCGCGACGTCGTGGAGGATCTGGTCGCGGAACCGCTGCCGCACCACCTTGGCCGGCACCTTCCCCGGGCGGAACCCGGGAATCCGCGCCGCCTTGCTGTAGTCGCGCGACACCTTGTCGATCTCGGCGTCGACCACGGTGCTGTCGATTTCCACGACGAGGTTCTTGCGCGTCTCGTTGACGTCTACGATCTCAGTCTTCATCAGGAGATATCGGACCCTCGGGACGCGGACAGTCCCGGTTCTTCACGGAATGTCGCGGAAAATATGACCCTTTAGGGTATCACGGACGGGCGGGGGGGCTCGCTGCGCTCGCGGTCGGGCAGAGGGCCGGGAAGAGACTCCAGGGAAGAGACTCGCTTCGCTCGCAGTCGGGCTCAGGGCAGGGAAGAGACTCGCTTCGCTCGCTGTCGGGCAGAGGGCGGGGAAGAGACTCCAGGGAAGAGACTCGCTTCGCTCGCTGTCGGGCTCAGGGCAAGGAAGAGACTCGCTTCGCTCGCGGTCGGGCTCAGGGCAGGGAAGAGACTCGCTTCGCTCGC
>DASSPH010000062.1 GCA_035699745.1 Vicinamibacterales bacterium | reverse complement strand
TCCTTGCTGCCGTCCTGCGTGATCGGCACGCCCGAGATGCGGTACTTCTTCATCAGCTCGAGCGCTTCGTAGATGCGGTTGGTGGGGGAGAGGGTGATCGGGTTGACGATCATCCCGCTCTCCGACCGCTTGACGCGATCGACTTCCGAGGCCTGCTCCTCGATGGCGAGGTTCTTGTGGATGACGCCGATGCCGCCCTGCTGCGCCATGGCGATGGCCAGCCGCGACTCGGTGACCGTGTCCATCGCCGCGCTGGCGATCGGCACGTTGAGGCGGATGTTGCGGGTGAAGCTGGAGGCGACGTCCACTTCGCTCGGCAGCACGGTGGAGTGCTGCGGTACGAGCAGGACGTCGTCGAACGTCAGCGCTGTGGCGAGGCCGATCGAGATTTGCTCGGCGTTCAGGACATCCGTACGCGTTTCCATCTACACGCCCCCAGAGACACAAAAGGGCAGCCGTTTTCGGCTGCCCTTGTCGTCATGCATTCGCGCCATGACACTTCTTGAACTTCTTCCCGCTGCCGCACCAGCACGGATCGTTGCGGCCGACTTTCGGCGCCTCGCGCTTGACCTGGCGGACCACGTCGTCGCCGCCGCTGCGCGCGGGGCGCGGCGGCTCCGCGACCGCGGTGGCGCCGGCGCCGGCGCCGCCGCGGATCGCGCCGAACGGCGAGGCGGCTGCCGCGGACGGCGCATTGAGCGTCATCGGCGGCGGGGTGCGCGGCCGCGGCGCCGAGGGGGCGACGACCTCGTTGGGATCGTCGCCGATCATCGGCGTCAGCCGCCACAGGTAGCGGACCATCTCCTCCTCGACGCGGTCGCGCATCTGCTGGAAGAGGGCGAAGCTTTCCTTCTTGTACTCGACCAGCGGATCGCGCTGGCCGTAGCCGCGCAGCCCGATGCCTTCCTTGAGGTGATCGAGGCTGTACAGGTGATCCTTCCACTGCGCGTCGACGATCTGCAGCATGATGTCGCGTTCGACGCGGTGCAGGATCGCCGGGTCGGGCAGCATCGCCTCTTTCTTCTCGTACTTGGCCTTCGCGATCGCCCAGATCGCCTCGAGCATCTCGTCGGCGGTCATGCCGGCGAAGTCGAGCGAGTCGCGCTCGGCCTCGTCGAAGGCGAAGATCTCGGCGACGGCGGTCGTCAGCGCGTCGAGATCCCACGACTCGGGATCCGCGCCCGACGGGGCGTAGTTCGCGACCGTCGAATCGGCCAGCTCCTCGGCCAGCGTCAACAGGTAGCCGCGGGTGTCGACCACCTCGTCCTCGGTGATGTGAATCTGCCCATCGAGCAGCTCGCGGCGCAGCGCGTAGACGCTCTCGCGCTGCTTGTTCATCACGTCGTCGTACTCGAGGAGGTGCTTGCGGACGCTGAAGTTCTGCGCCTCGACCTGCTTCTGCGCCCGCTCGATCGCCCGGGTGACCATGTTGTGCTCGATCGGGACCCCTTCCTCCATGCCGAGGCGCTGCATCAGCCCCGAGATGCGATCGGATCCGAAGATCCGCATCAGGTCGTCTTCGAGCGAGAGGTAGAACCGCGACGAGCCCGGGTCCCCCTGGCGGCCGGCGCGGCCGCGGAGCTGGTTGTCGATGCGGCGCGCCTCGTGCCGCTCGGTGCCGATGATGTGCAGGCCGCCGAGCTGCACGACCTCGTCGTGCTCGCTGTCGGTGCCGCGCTTGTAGGAGGCGAAGATCTCCTCGTACTTCTGCCGCGGCACGCGGTAGAAGCTGTCGAGGTGATAGAAGTAGACGAAGTCCGCGTCGTCGACGAACTTCTCCTGGCCCTTGGGGAGCTTGTCCGCGATCTGGTCGGCGAGCGTCTGCTGGCGCGCCATGAACTCGGGGTTGCCGCCGAGCAGGATGTCGGTGCCGCGGCCCGCCATGTTGGTGGCGATGGTGACGTTCCCCTTGCGGCCCGCCTGGGCGACGATCTCCGCTTCCTGCGCGTGGTACTTCGCGTTGAGGACCACGTGCTTGATGCCGCGGAGCTTCAGCAGCTTCGACAGGCGCTCCGACTTCTCGATCGAGACGGTGCCGACCAGCGTCGGGCGTCCGGAATTCTGCTTCTCGATGATGTCGGTGACGATCGCGTCGTATTTCTCTTTCTCGGTGCGATAGACGCTGTCGGGCTCCTCGACGCGCTGCAGCTTCCGGTTGGTCGGGATGACCATGACATCCAGCTTGTAGATGCTGGCGAACTCCGGCGCCTCGGTGTCGGCGGTGCCGGTCATGCCGGACAGCTTCTTGTACTTGCGGAAGTAGTTCTGGAACGTGACCGTGGCGAGCGTCTGGTTCTCGCGCTCGATCTTCACTTCCGGATGGCGGCTGTTGTGCTCCTTGGCCTCGACCGCCTGGTGCAGCCCGTCGCTCCAGCGCCGCCCCGGCATCAGACGCCCGGTGAACTCGTCGACGATGACGACCTGCCCGTCCTTGACCATGTATTCCACGTCGAGGTGGAACAGCGAGTGCGCGCGCAGCGCCTGGTTGACGTGATGGAGCACGCGCATGTTGAGGGGATCGTAGAGGCCGTCGGTGCCGGGCTCGAGGCGGTGGGCCAGCATCTTCTCGGCCTTGGCCATGCCGCTCTCGGTGAGCGTCACCGTCTTGTGCTTCTCGTCGATGATGTAGTCGCCGGTCTTTTCCAGCTCCTCGCGATCCTCGGCCTTCACGTCGCCGCGCGTCGTCGCGCCGCGCGTCAGGCGGGGGATGAGGCGATCGACCTCGTAATAGAGCTCGGTCGATTCCTCGGCCGGCCCCGAGATGATCAGCGGCGTCCGCGCCTCGTCGATCAGGATGGAGTCGACTTCGTCGACGATCGCGAAGTTGTGCCCGCGCTGCACGTAGTGCGCGAGCTCGAACTTCATGTTGTCGCGCAGGTAGTCGAAGCCGAACTCGTTGTTGGTGCCGTAGGTGATGTCGCAGGCGTAGGCGACCTGGCGCTCCTGATCGTTCAGATCGTGCTGGATGACGCCGACCGTCATGCCGAGGAACCGGTAGATGCGGCCCATCCATTCCGAGTCGCGGCGGGCCAGGTAGTCGTTGACGGTGACGACATGGACCCCGTTGCCGGCGAGCGCATTGAGATAGGCGGGCAGCGTCGCGACGAGCGTCTTGCCCTCGCCGGTCTTCATTTCGGCGATCTTGCCGCGGTGCAGCACCATGCCGCCGATCAACTGCACGTCGAAATGCCGCATGTTGAGCGTGCGGCGGCCGGCTTCGCGCACCACCGCGAACGCTTCCCGGAGCAGGTCGTCGAGGGTTTCCCCCTTCTCGACGCGCTGGCGGAACTCGGCGGTCCTGGCGCGGAGCTGTTCGTCGGTGAGCGCCTGGATCGAGGGTTCGAGGGCGTTGATGTCCGCGACGACCGGCCACAGGCGCTTGAGCTCACGCTCGTTGGCCGTGCCGAAGACTTTCGCGAGGGCTTTATCGATGATCATCGCGGATGGGTATCCGCTGATTGTATCACTCGCCTCGCTCGGCGCCCGGCCGGTGCCGGCGCATCCTGCCGGGCAGGGCTCACCGACCCAGAAGGGTCATCGGGTTGGTCAGCCGTCCGTTCATCCAGATCTCGTAGTGGAGATGCGCCCCGGTGGAGCGGCCGGTCGACCCGACGTAGCCGATGACGTTCCCGCGCTCGACCTGGTCGCCGGCGCGGACGTTGAACCTCGACAGATGGCCGTACTTGGTCACGATGCCGAAGCCATGATCGAGGATCACCATGTTCCCGTAGGCGCCGTTCGGGCCCGCGCTGATGACCGCGGCGTCGCCGGTGGCGAGCACCGGCTGCCCGTAATCGGCGGAGATGTCGAGACCCGGATGGAAATCCGCGCCGTTGGTGATCGGATCCCGGCGGTTGCCGTACGCCGACGTGAGCCAGCCGGCCACCGGCCAGACGGACGGCGTCGCGGACGCGAGCGCCGCCTTGCGTTCGACCCCATCGCGTACGGAATCCAGCCGGCTGCCAAGCACGCCGAGCAGATCGCTGAGTACGCCGAGGGCGGCTTCGGTGCCGTCGACCAGGGGGGAAAAGGCCGCCCGGCTGGCGGTCGACATCGCGGCCGACCCGCCCATCGCGCGCGACTTGATCGCGGCGGGCAGCTTCTCCATCGCGCGGCTCGCATTCGGATCCACCGCGGCACGCTCGCCGAGCTGGTCGACGGCCGTCTGCAGCGTGGAAATCTGGTCGGCGAGCTCACCGGTCGCGGCGCGATAGCTCGCGTTCTCGACCTGCAGCGCGGCGTTCGTGGTCTCGAGGTCGGCGATCCGCGCGGAGGCGCTCCACCGGGCGCCGAGGCCCATCAACACCGGCAGGGCGAACAGCCCGGCGACAGCGGTGAGGGCGGGGCGCAGCGAGATCGTGAAGCGGCGGACCGTGCCGGTCTGCCGATTCGCGACGACGACGGTGTAGCGGCGCGATCGCATCAGGGTGAGTTTCGTCCGGAGGAACCGTGAAACTGTAGCACAGCCGTGGGTTACGCCCAAGTCAAAAGGGCGGACCGCGGATTCGGTCAGCGCCTTGCACTGTGCGGGCGCCGAGGCCCTGCGAACAGGTGAAGTGGGCAATCGTTCACTCATCGGAGGAAACGGGACGGGAAATGAAGGCAACCATCACCCTTTGTGTGCTGCTGGTGTTGGCGGCCGCCGCCTTCGTGGCGGAACCGGTGGCGTTGGCTGCGTGGTCGGTCGCCTCGGAGGAGGTGATTCGCACTCCGGAGCCGGCGTTGATGCTGCTGTCAGGGGCCTCGCTGCTGATGGCCGCGAGTCTCGTGCGGCGCTACGTTCCGTGACGATCGCCGGTCGTCTGAGCTGACGTTGCCGCCCATGGCGGGGCGGCTGGAGGATGTATGCGACGCCTTGGAATCCTTTGCGGACTTGGGTGTGCCGCGCTGCTGTGTCCACCCGGCGCGCGGGCCGAGCCGATCGCGCTCTCGCTCGCCGGCGGCAGCGGTGGCTATGCGGCGGACGTCGGGGGCTTCTCGACGGCGTCCACCTACATGATCGATCTCGGCACCATTACGCTCGACGGCGGATCGAGCGCGCTGATTTCGATCGACGGCCTGGCGGCGCGCCAGGACTACAACGTGACCTTCTCGGTCGCCGGACTGGAGGGGAGCGGAGTGTCCACGCTTACCGCAGAGCTCCTGGATCCGCTGTCGGACGGCTTCGACGCGGCGGATCCGACGCAGCCGTCGTACGTGCCGCAGGGGTTCTCGACGTCGAACAACACCGACGGTCTGAGCTTCGCGTGGAACAGCGGGCTCGAGCGGTCGGCCACGTTCGCCGCCGGCGGCACCGCCGCGCTGCGCGTCGACGAAGACAGCAACGCGCACGATCTGCTGGCCTTTCACGGGTTCGCGCCCGGGGCGGCCGCCGACGTGACCTTCGGCATCCGCGACAACCTGGGAGGACGCTCGTTCCTGTTGCGGTTGAGCACGGATGGCGAGGCGGCGGCCTCAGCCGTTTCGTCGACGCCGGAACCGGCATCGCTGCTCCTGCTTGCGACGGGTCTCGCCGGCATGGCGCGGTTCGGACGCCGGCGCACCGCGAACTGAGCACCCCGGCACGATGAACGTGACGCGGCGCTCGCTCCCGGCTCTCGGCCTCGTCGGCTCCGTCACGCTGCTCGTCTATCTGCCCGTATTGACGTCGCTCGTCCGGCAATGGGCGAGCGACGACAATTACTCGCACGGCTTTCTCGTCGCCCCGTTCGCGGTGTATTTCGCCTGGCTGCGCCGACGCGAGCTGGCGGCACTGCCGGTCCGGCCGCATTGGATCGGTCTGGGCGTGGTCGCCGGCAGTCTCGCGGTGCTGCTCGCCGGGCGGCTCGGAGCCGAGCTCTTCCTCGCGCGTGTTTCGCTGATCGGGCTGATCGCCGGAACCATTGTCTTTCTCTACGGCGGCGCGCATCTTCGCGTGCTGGCCTTCCCAATCGGCTTCCTGCTGCTGATGGTGCCGCTCCCCGCGGTGGTGTTCAATCAGCTCGCCTTCCCGCTGCAGCTGGTCGCGTCCCGCGCCGGCGAAACGGTGCTCGCCGCGAGCGGCATCCCCGTCCTGCGTGAGGGCAACATCCTCATGCTGCCGACGACCACGCTGGAAGTGGTGGAGGCGTGCAGCGGGATTCGATCGCTGGTGTCCCTGCTCACGCTTGCGCTGATTCTCGGCAAGCTGACCGAACCGCGCCTGTGGGCGCGAGTGGCCCTCGCGGTGCTGGCGCTGCCGGTGGCGATCGTGGCCAACGCGGCGCGCGTCGCGGGCACGGGGCTCGCGGCGGAGTGGATCAGTCCGCAGGCCGCGGAGGGCTTCTTCCACGAATTCTCCGGATGGGTGATGTTCGTGGTGGCGTTCGCGCTGCTGCTCGCGGGGCAGCGCGTGCTGGCAATGCGGCCGCGGTTCCGGCTGCCGCTGCGGCGGCCCCGCGTGGAGGCGGCATGATTGCCCGCGCGGTCGTGCTCTCGACGCTGATTCTCGCCGCGGGCTGGTACTCGAGCCGTGCCGGCGGCGTGGAAGCGGTGGCGCCGCGGGCCTCGCTGGTCGATCTGCCGCGCGCGCTCGGACCATGGACCGGCTCGGTGGACGTGCCGGTCGAACAGGAAGTGCGCGACGTGCTCGGGGTGGACGACTACATCAACCGCACCTACGTCACGCCGGCCGGGCAGCCGGTGAACCTCTACATCGGCTACTACGCCAGCCAGCGGCAGGGAGACACGATCCACTCGCCCCAGAACTGCCTGCCCGGCGCGGGATGGCAGCCGGTGGAAGGGGGACGGATCCCGCTCGACGTCAACGGCCGGCAGCTGACCGTGAACCGCTACGTGATTCAGAAGGGTCTCGACCGGCAGGTCGTGCTCTATTGGTACCAGGGCCGGGGACGGGTCGTCGCCAACGAGTACGCCAACAAGATGTGGCTGATGCTCGACGCGGCGCGGCTGAACCGCAGCGACGGCGCGTTGGTCCGCATCGTCGCGCCGGTGCCGCGATCGGCGAGCGGGTCGCTCGCCGCGGCGGACGCGGCCGCCGCCGGGTTCACGCGCGCGGTGTTCCCGCGCCTCTCCGCCTACCTGCCATGACGCACCGCCTGATTCCGCTTCTGGTGATCCTCCTTGCCGCGGCGGGCTGCCGCGCCGATCCGCACACGCGCGCCGAGCGCGCCATCGCGAGCGGCGATGCGTTCATGACGCAGCAGAAGTATCGCGAGGCGACGATCGAGTACCGCAACGCGCTGCAGGCGCAGCCGCAGCGCGCGGACGCGCACTACAAACTGGCGCAGGCCTACCGGCAGTCGGGCGATCTGACCAAGGCCTACACCGAATACGCGCAGGCCGGCGACCTCGATCCGTCCAACCTCGACGCGCAGCTCCAGGCCGGCACGCTGCTGCTGCATGCCGGTCAGTTCGACGACGCGCGGCGGCGGGCGGAGCGGGCGCTGGAGAAGGACCCGAAGAACGTCAAGGCGCTGATTCTGGTCGGCAACGCCAATGCCGGACTCCACGAGACGGGGCGCGCCTTGAAGCAGGTGGAGCAGGCCATCGCCATCGATCCCGCCTACGCGCCGGCGTACGCGGCGCTCGGCGGGATTCATCTCGCCCGCGGCGCGAAAGACATCGCCCGCGCCTCCTTCGAAAAAGCCGTCGCGCTGGATCCGCAGTCGCTCGATGCCCGGCTGGCGCTGGCCAACCTGCACTGGGCGCTGAAGGACAGTGCCGCGGCGGAGCGTGAGCTGAAGAAAGCGCTCGAGGTCTCCGGCGGCAATCCGCTGGCGCACCGCGCGCTGGCGCTGTTCTATCTGACCGATCGTCGCCCGGCGGAGGCGGAACCGCATTTCAAGGCGCTCGCCGCCGGCTCCGTGGACGGGCAGCTCGCGCTGGCGGACTACTACAGCGGGCTGCGGCGGTTCGACGAGGCGCTGTCCGTGCTTCAGGGCGTCTCGACACCGGAGGCGGCGCGGCGGCAGGCGCGCATCCGCATCGCCGCGGTGCAGCAGATGAAGGGGGAGCAGGCGCAGGCGCTGGCAACGGCGGACGCGCTCGTCGAGTCGGCGCCGCAGGACGTCGACGCGCGGCTGCTGCGCGCCCGGCTGCTGCTTGCCGACCCCAAGCGGCTGGATGCCGCGTGGTCGGATGCGCAGACGGCGGCGAAAGCGGACCCGTCCTCGCCGGCGGCGCAGTACACGGTGGGTCTGGTCGCCCTCGCGCGCAACGATCCGGGCGCCGCCGAGGCGGCCTTCGATCGCACGGTGGCGCTCAACCCGCGCGCCGGCGCGGCATCGCTGCAGCTCGCGAAGCTGCGCCTGGCGCGCGGCGATACCTCGGCGGCGCTGACCGCGGCGGAAGGGGCGGTCAAGGCGGAAGGCAGCGACGCCGAGGCGGCGCTCGTGCTCGCGCGGACCCTGCGGGCGCGCGGCGAATACGATCGCGCGCGCCGCGAGCTGACGAGCCGGCTTGCCGGCGCGCCCGACGCGGTGCGGCTGCGTGTCGAGCTCGGGTGGGCCGAGGTCGGCGCCGGACGTCCGGCGGACGCGCGGGCGGCGTTCGAGCGCGCCCTCGCCGTCGCGCCGACGGACGCCGAAGCGCGTACCGGCGCGATCACCGCCGATCTCGCCGCGCGCGACGTGGCCGGCGCGCGCGCGCGTGTCGGGCGCTGGCTGCGGGAGTCGCCGAACGACGTCTCGGCGCAGATCCTGGCGGCGCGCGTCGATCTCGCGGCACGCGACACCGCCGCCGCCGAACGGCGCCTGGCCGCCATCGTCCGGGATCATCCGGATCGTCTCGACGCCTACGAACTGCTCGGCACGCTGTACGTGCGGCAGGGCAACCACGCCGCCGCACTCGAGAAGTACCGCGCGCTCGCGGCGCGCTCGTCCGATCCATCCGTCCCCGCCACCATCGTCGGCATCCTGCTCGAGGGCACGGGCGATCGCACCGGCGCCCGCACGCAGTACGAGTCGGTGCTCGCGAAGAATCCCCGCGCCGGCGTGGCGGCCAACAACCTCGCGTGGATGCTCGCCGAAGAGGGGCGGCTGGAGGACGCGCAGCGCTGGGCGCGGATCGCGGTGGAGCGCCTGCGCAACCGCCCGGAACCGCACGACACCCTCGGCTGGGTGTACCTGAAGAACAACCAGCCCCTCGACGCCATCGCCGAATTCACGAAGGCGCTCGACTTCGCGCCGCAGAGCAAGACCTACCGCGAGCACCTCGAGATGGCCAAGTCGCGGCTGGCCGCGAACAACGGCCGCTGACCGCGCGAGACGGCGAACCACGAAGCCCACGAAGATCACCAAGAGTCTGTGAGCGTCGTGTTCTTCGTGCCTTCGTGATCTTTTGTGAGCTTCGTGCGGCGCTGCCGTCGGCGCGTCTGAGTCAAGCCTGGCAGCCACGGGACGCTCGACGCGCACGCGCTGAGACGGCCCACGCTGGCGAGACGCGAGGATCACGAAGATCACCAAGAGTCTGTGAGCCGTCGTGTTCTTCGTGCCTTCGTGATCTGTGTGAGCTTCGTGCGGCGCGGCCGTCGGCGCGTCTCAGTCAAGCCTGGCAGCCACGGGGCGCTCGACGAGCACGCGTTGAGACGGCCCACGCCGGCGAAACACGAAGACCACGAAGATCACCAAGAGTCGTTGAGCCTTGTGTTTCTTCGTGCCTTCGTGATCTTTGTGAGCTTCGTGCCGCCGCTGCCGTCGGCGCGTCTCAGTCAAGCCTGGCAGACACGGGACGCTCGACGAGCACGCGCTGAGACGGCCCGCGCTGGCGAAACACGAAGACCACGAAGATCACCAAGAGTCTGTGAGCGTCGTGTTCTTCGTGTCTTCGTGATCTTTGTGAGCTTCGTGCCGCCGCTGCCGTCGGCGCGTCTCAGTCAAGCCTGGCAGCCACGGGGCGCTCGACGAGCACGCTGAGACGGCCCACGCCGGCGAAACACGAAGACCACGAAGATCACCAAGAGTCTGTGAGCGTCGCGTTCTTCGTGCCTTCGTGATCTTTGTGAGCTTCGTCCGGCGCGGCCGTCGGCGCGTCTCAGTCAAGCCTGGCAGCCACAGCGCCGCGCTACCCGCGATATTGGAGCGCCTCGGCGACGTGATCGAAGTCGACGCGATCGGCGCCTGCCAGGTCGGCGATCGTGCGCGCCACGCGGCGGACGCGGTCGAACGCGCGAGCGGTCAGGCCGAGCTTGTCGGCCGCGTCGTGCAGCAGCCGCGCGCTGGCGGCATCGAGGGCGCACACCTGACGCAGGCCGCGCGGCCCGAGGCGCGCGTTGATGGCGGCGCCCGCGAGCCCGGCGCGCGCGAGTTGACGGGCTCGGGCGGCTTCGACGCGGGCGCGAATGACCGGCGTGGACTCGCCGTCCTCCGCGCCCGTGAGTTCGGCGGCGCGCAGCGCCGAGACCTCCACCGTGAGATCGATCCGGTCGCGCAGCGGACCGGACAGGCGCGACGTATACCGATCGATCTGCGTCGGCGTGCATCGGCAGGCGCGCCGCGGATCGCCGAGGAACCCGCACGGGCAGGGATTCATCGCGCCGATCAGGACGAACCGCGCCGGAAAGATCGCCGTGCGCTGCGCGCGGGCGATGCGGACCACGCCGTCCTCCAGCGGCTGCCGCAGCACCTCGAGCGCGCGGCGGCTGAACTCCGGCATCTCGTCGAGGAACAGCACGCCGTGGTGCGCGAGGCTGATCTCGCCGGGACGCGGGTTCGAACCGCCGCCGGCGAGCGCGACATCGGACACGGTGTGATGCGGCGCGCGGAAGGGACGCGCGCGCAGCAGGCCGGCTCCCGGCGGCAGCAGCCCCGCGACCGAATGGATCGCCGTCACCTCCAGCGCGTCGTCGACCGTGAGGGACGGCAGGATGCCGGCGGCCCGTTTCGCCATCATCGTCTTGCCCGAGCCCGGCGGTCCGGCGAGCAGCACGTTGTGGCCGCCGGCCGCGGCGATCTCCAGGGCGCGCCTGGCCGCGATCTGTCCGCGCACGTCGGCGAAGTCGCCGAGCGCGCCGTCGGCCAGGTCGGCGGACGGCGCCGCCGCGAGGGGGACGGGATGCGGATCGTTCAGCGCCCCCACCGCCTCGGTGAGGGAGGCGACGGGATAGAAATCGAGGCCCCCGACGACCGCCGCTTCGCTGCTGTTGGCGACCGGCAGCAGCAGGCCGCCGAACCCCCTCCGCCGCGCCGCCGCGGCAATCGGCAGCACGCCGCGCGCGGCCTGAATTCCTCCATCGAGCGACAGCTCGCCCAGGATCAGCACGTCGTCGATGTCGTGCCGCGCGATCAGCCCGGACGCGGCGAGCACGCCGACCGCGATCGGCAGATCGAACGACGCACCGGCTTTCCGCACGTCCGCCGGCGCGAGATTCACGGTGATCCGGCGGACGGGGAAGTCGAAGCCTGAATTCCGGACGGCGCTGCGGATGCGATCGCGGCTCTCACGGACGCTGGCGTCGGGCAGACCGACGATGGTGAGTCCGGGCAGGCCGAAGGCGATATCGACCTCGATAGTGACCGGGGTGGCATCGATGCCGAACACGGCCGCCGACCTGACGCGCGCGAGCATGCGCCAGCCCGATGCAAACGCCCGCTCAAGGACGCGCCCGCGAATTGTCTAGGAAATCAAAGGGGAGTCCGCCAGATCCGACGCCAGTCTCGCGGGAATTGCCACATTCGCGCGACCGCCCGATCGCCGGATCTGCGTACGCCCTGCGCACTGCGCACTAAGCACCGCGCACTAAGCACTGCGCACCGCGCACCGCGCACTGCGCCCTGCGCACTGCCTACGGCATGCGGAAGATCTTCAGCCGCGCCCCGGTACTGATGTGATTGCTCGACAGCCGGTTCCAGCTCTTGAGCTTTGCGACCGTGGTATCGAACAGGCGCGCGATCGACGAGAGGGTGTCCCCGCGCTTCACGCGGTAGGTGATCTGCGACACGGGCGCGGCGGCGGGCTCTGGCCGCTCGACGCTCGGCGAGACCGCGCTCTGCGAGATCGCCCGCGACGCCACCTGCGACGGGACGCCGCGCTCGGTCCGGGCGGCGAGAACCGTCGCCGGCGCGCGCGGGATGATCAGGTCCTGCCCCGGACGGAGACGTGACTTCACCGAGAGATTGTTCGCTTCGGCCACGTCCGTGCGGGAGACGCCGAAGCGGCGCGCGACCGTCAGCAGCGTTTCACCCTTCCTGGCCGTGTACCACTTGAGGGCGCTGAAGTCGGACGGCGAGGCGTCTGCCAGCCGCGCCGCCAGCGCCTCGCCCGTGCCTTTGGGAACCTTGATCTCGTACTGCGGATACTTCACCGGGGTGGTCCAGCGCCGCAGCTCGGGATTGAGCGCCTGGATCTCGTCGACGGTCGTTCCCGCCCACTCCGCCACGCGGCGGAGGTCGATCGCCTTCGGCAGCGTCACCTTGTCGTAGTCGTGCGCGTCGGCGGTGACCGCCTCGAAGCCGTACTGCGCCGGATTGCGGCCGATGATCATCGCCGCCAGGATGAGCGGCACGTACTCGCGCGTTTCCCGGGGCAGGTACCTGGTGGTGGCCGACAGCTTCCAGAAATCGGACGCGCCGGCGCGCTTGATGGCGCGCGACACGCGGCCAGGTCCGCCGTTGTAGGCGGCGAGCACCAGGTTCCAGTCGCCGTCGAACATCCTGCTCAGCGTCTTCAGATACTTCGCCGCCGCGACGGTTGCCTTCTCGGGATCCGAACGCTCGTCGATGAACCAGTCGATCTTGAGATCGTGCTCGCGCGCCGTCGGCTTCATGAACTGCCACGGCCCCTTGGCGCTCGCTTTCGACAGCGCGTTGGTCTTGAACGAGCTCTCGATGATCGGGATGTAGGCGAGATCCAGCGGCAGCCCTTCGGCGCGGAACACCTTCTGGATCATCGGCATGTATTTCGCGCCACGCGCCAGGCTCTCCTGGATGTAGTCACGCATCCGTCCCTGCATGACCTCGACGTACGACAGCACCTTCGGATGCTCGGGGATGGGAATGTCGTGCGGGTTGTGCTCGAGATCCGCCTTCACCGCCGCCTTCGTCGCCGCATCGGCCGCCGGAGCGGGGAAGGTGGTGGCGTTCTTCAGAATCTCGTCGATCGGCGCCGCTTCGTACTTCTTCTCGACGAAGCCGTCCCCCTGCGCGAGCGCCGTGACTTCGTGCGCGTTGATCCGGTCGATCAGCCGATCGAAATGCTGCCGCATCCGCGCATCGGTGCGGGCGCCGTAGGGAGACTCCAGCAGCACTTCGACCGACCGATCGAACTCCTGCCGCGCCTTTTCCAGGTGTCCGGCGGCCAGTTCGCGCTCGCCGGATTCGAAATGCTTGAGCGACGTGCTGATCAGGGCGGCGACCGGATCGACGACGACTTTCGGCGCCGGCGCCGGAGCCGGGGTCTGCTGGGCGGTGGCCGCGACTGCGGGTGCAGGCGGCGTCCTCGGCGTTACCGACGGCTTGGCGTTGCCGCCGCACGCCGCAACCGCCAGACCGAGTCCCGCTGCTAACGTCCGTCGCATCATGCTGGGCGCTCCTCGATATTAGGTCCAGGACCCGGACCACTCGCGTCGCCTCGGCGGTTCTGCAAGCGGCCTGCCCTGTTGAGGTCTAACGTCGTTCAGCACCCCGCGGGAACGGGACGCCAGGGTAAAGCTGGGGCAGCAAGAATAGCAGGCCCGCATCGCCAAGGTCAACCCTAAAGCCAATGGGCTCAACAGTAAGCGACGTAAGTGCCTCCGGCTGAATGGTATGGGAGGACGGCTGGGGCAGCCGCCGCTCAGCCCGTCCAGCCGGCCTGTACGAAGATGCGGTGCTGCTCACCCAGGTCGCGCGCCGCAGGTGTCACGATTGAGCGCTCGCCGATTACAATTTTGCGGTTCAGCTTGACCGCCTGACGTACGTCGTCCTCGCAGACGAAGTCCGCGGCAGACTGTACAGATGGTGCCGGTTGGGGTGTCTGTGCTGCGTGGAGCGGCGGCGCTGACGGTGCGGGAGCAGGCGGTGCGGCGGCACCCGAGGGTGCGGCGTTCTGCGCCGCCCGGTAGCCCCGCGACGTAAGAAATTCGTCGATCCGTCTCGCCAGCACGTCCGCCGAGATCCCGCCCGGGGCCGGAGGCGGCGCCGGCGGGCGGGGCAGGCCTGCCTTCGCCGCCGCCGCGCCGGCGGCCGATGCAGCGGCCGGTGCGACCGCCCGGACCACGGCGGGCGTGATCTCGTAGGCCAGCCGCTTGATGTTGAGCAGGTGGCGCGGCGAGATGTTGTCCGACGTGATGTTCCCGCCCCAGCCGCCGCAGCCCAGCGTCATCGCCGGATCCATCCCCGTCGTCAGGCCGATCGACCCATGCGTGGTCGGCGTGTTGACGACGATGCGCCCGGCGGGTTTCTTCAGGCCGAACTCGAGGATGATCCGGTCGTCGCGCGAGTGAATCGACATGGTGTGTCCCATGCCGCCGTAGCGGAGGATCTCGATGCACCGCGCGCAGCCTTCCCGCCAGTCGCCGACCACGTAGAAAGAGAGGACCGGCGACAGCTTCTCGATCGAGAGAGGATAGTCGCGGCCGACGCCCTTCAACTCCGCGATCAGCACCCGGGTCCCGGCCGGCACGCTGATGCCGGCGTGCGTCGCAATCACCGTGGCGGGACGCCCGACCAGCGCCGGGTTGGGCAGCCGGTTGGGTCCGAGCAGAACCTTCGCGACGGCGTCCGCCTCGGCCGCCGACATGAAATACCCGCCGTTCTTCACGAACTCGCGCCGGACGTCCTCCACCACCGGCGCGTCGACCACGACGGAGTTCTCGGAGGAGCAGAGGACGCCGTTGTCGAAGGTCTTGCCGGTGACCACGTCGCGCACCGCCTTGACGATGTCGGCGGAGCGCTCGATGAAGGCGGGCGCGTTGCCGGGTCCGACGCCGTACGCGGGCTTGCCGGCGCTGTAGGCGGCGCGAACCAGTCCCATGCCTCCGGTGGCGAGGATCACCGCGGTCTCCTTCGCCTTCATCAGCTCCTGCGTGCCCTCGAGCGTCACCGCCGTCATCCAGTTGATCGCACCGTCGGGCGCGCCGGCGCGGCGGGCGGCGTCGTTCATGATCTCGGCCGTGCGGGTGATGCAGCGCACCGCCGAGGGATGCGGGCTGATGACGATCGGGCAGCGCGCCTTGATGGCGATGAGGATCTTGTAGATCGCCGTGGAGGTCGGATTCGTCGTCGGCACGATGGCGCAGACGACGCCGAAGGGTTCGGCGATCTCGATGACCTTGCGGTCGTCGAGGCGGCGGACCACGCCGACCGTCTTCATCGGGCGGATGAACTCGTAGACTTTCTGCGAGGCGAAGAGGTTCTTCTGGACCTTGTCGGCGATGACGCCGTAGCCGGTTTCTTCGTGAGCCAGGCGGGCGAGCGGTTCGGCCTGTGCCGTGACGGCGGCCGCCATCGCGTCCACCAGCGCATCGATCTGCTCCTGCGAGAACTCGGCGAGCGCCGGCGCCGCCGCCTTGGCGCGTCTGGCGAGCGACCGCGCCTCGGCGATGGAGGCGAGGTCGTTGTCTCGCGCGCCGGCAGCGCCGGCGCGGTCCGTCTGGGCCATGGAGCGTTACGATCCCTTGGCGTCTTTGGGGGCTTTCGGGAGGACCTTCTCGACTTCGCTGTGCGGGCGCGGAATGACGTGCACCGAAATGAGCTCGCCGACGCGCCGCGCGGCGGCGGCGCCGGCGTCGGTCGACGCTTTCACCGCGCCCACGTCGCCGCGCACCAGGACGGTGACGTAGCCGGCGCCGATGTATTCCTTCCCGATGAGGACCACGTTCGCGGCCTTGACCATCGCGTCGGCCGCCTCGATCGATCCAATCAGGCCGCGCGTCTCCACCATCCCCAATGCATCCACGCGCAAACGCTAACATATTGCTGTACCTGCCACAACTGCGGTACAGTCGCGGACGTTTCGCATGTACACACCAGTTCTCCGGACGATTTCCGCGCTGCTCATCGCCGGCGCCGTGGCCGGCGCGGCGGGCTGCCGCGGCCAGCAGGACAACGAACCCGCGGTCGCCACGCCATCGCTCACGCTCAACAAGGATCGCGTCCCGATCGGCAGCGCCGTCACGCTCACGTACAAGTTCGTCGTCGCTCCGAACGCCAGGTTCGCCAAGGACTACTGGATCTTCGTCCACGTGCTCGATCCCGACGGCGAGCAGATGTGGACCGACGATCACCTGCCGCCGACCCCCACGACCCAGTGGCAGCCCGGGCAGACGATCGAGTACAAGCGCACGATCTTCGTGCCCAACTATCCCTACATCGGCGAGGCGGTGGTGCGCCTCGGGATGTACGACCGGGAGACGAACACGCGGCTGGTCCTGAACGCCCCCGAAGCCTCGCGCCGCGAGTACGTGGTCCAGCGCTTCCAGATCCTGGCGTCCTCCGAGAACATCTTCACGATCACCGAGTCGGGGTGGCACCCGGCGGAGGTGGACCCGAAGAACCCGCAGAACGAGTGGAACTGGACCGAGAAGACGGCGACCACGCGCTTCCGCAACCCGAAGAAGCCGGTCACCCTCTATATTCAGTACGACGCGCGCCCCGACCTCTTCCCGGCGCCGCAGCAGGTGGTGCTCAGAATCCGCGATCAGGTGATCGCGCAGTTCGCGGCCGATTCGAAGGCGCCGGCGCTCAAGACCTTCGACCTCACCCCGGAGCAGCTGGGGACCGCCGACATGGTGGACCTCGTCTTCGAGGTCGATAAGACATTCAAGCCGGGAGGTACGGATCCCCGGGAACTCGGGATCCGCATCTTCCACGTGTATATCGAACCCAAGCCATAAGCTCGACTGTAGCGATTCTGGACACTCCGCCCAACCAAGTGGTAGGATCGTCCGTCCCAATGAACGTGGTCAGAACTGTCCGGCTGGCGGCGGCTACGTGTGTGCTCACCCTCGCCGGGGTGTCGCTGGCCTCCGCCGAGATCGTCGTCATGACTTCCGGCCGCACCGTGTCGGTGAAGAGCCACAAGATCGATGGGGACTCCATCATCCTCACGCTTCGGAGCGGCGGGCAGGTCACCTGCGATCGCAGCCTGGTCGACAAGGTGCTGCCCGACGAAGTTCCGCATCCCGAGCCGGAACCCGCCCAGGCGGCCGTCAGCGAGGCGCCGCTGCCGTCCGCGTCGCGCGGCGCCCAGCTTCGGGACAGCGTCTACGCCGAGCTGATTGCGTCGGCGGCGCAGGCGCATGGCGTCGATCCCGTCCTGGTGCAGGCGTTGATTCAGGTCGAATCGAACTACCGCCCGCGTGCCCGCTCGAACAGGGGCGCGATGGGCCTGATGCAGCTGATGCCGGCGACGGTCCGCGAATACAACGTCCGCAACGCCTACGACCCGAAGGCCAACGTCGACGCCGGCGTCCGCAAGCTGAAGAGCCTCATCGACAAGTACAAGGTGTTCGATCTCGCGCTGGCGGCGTACAACGCCGGCGAAGGGGCGGTCGAGCGCTTCAAAGGCATTCCGCCCTACCGCGAGACGCAGAACTACGTCTCCCGCATCCTGTCGATGGCCGGACTTCGGTAAAACCCGATAAATCTGCACGCCGCGGCACGCAACCGCCCAGCCAAGCGGCGGATAACTCCGTCTAATCCAATTAGTTGTCGTAGAATTAACGTCGACTAAGGATGGAGTACAAAGTACGGCTCGGGACCCCGTCCGGCGAGGTCATGGAGGGCGTGTACGTCGCCGACAGCGAGGCGCGCCTCCGCCGTGAGTTCGAGGAGAAGGGGCTCTACGTCCTCGGGATTCACCAGGCGGGGCGGCGCGCGTTTGGCGGCGTGCAGGTGCCGGCGCTGCCGGTCCGCCGGAGGGTGTCGAGCCGCGAGTTCCTCGTCTTCAATCAGGAGCTCGCCACGCTGCTGAAGGCGGGCATGCCGCTGGTGCAGTCGCTCGACATCCTGCGGCAGCGGGTCGCGCATCCGGCGTTCAAGGTGGTGCTGGACGACGTCTACGAGCGCGTGCGATCGGGCAGCGCGCTGTCCGAGGCGTTCGAGGCGCACCAGTCGCTGTTTCCCGGCGTCTACACGGCATCGCTGCTGGCGGGCGAGAAGTCGGGCAACCTCGAGCAGGTGCTGCGCCGCTACGTCAGCTACGTGAAGGTCGTCTCGGGCGTCCGGCGCAAGACGATTTCGGCGCTGGTCTATCCGGCCATCCTGGTCGCGCTCTCGCTCGTCGTGGTCACCGTGATCGTGGTGAAGGTCGTCCCGGAGTTCGGCCACTTCTACAATCAGTTCGGCAAGGAGCTGCCCGCGTCGACCCGCTTCATCGTCGCGCTCTCGGGCTTCGTGACCTCGTATTTCGGTCTGCTGCTGCTGGGCGGCGCCGGCCTCGCGGTCGTGGCGTGGTGGTGGGTGCAGCAGCCCGGGCAGCGGCGGCGGCTGGATCGGGTGCTGCTGCGGGTGCCGATGATCGGCTCGATCGCGCAGAAGTTCTCCACGTCCCAGGGAGCGCGCACGCTGGCGACGCTGCTGGGCGGCGGCATCCCGCTGGTGAACGCGCTCGAAGTCACCTCGCGTTCGCTCTCGAATCAGCACATGGCCGGCGAGCTCATGTCGGCGGCGCAGCACGTGCGTGAAGGGCGGTCGCTGGCGATGACGCTGCAGGACAGCGGCGCGTTTCCCGACGTCGCGATCAAGATGGTGGAGGTCGGCGAGTCCACCGGCGCGCTGCAGGAGATGCTGAACAGCCTCGCCGACTTCTACGACGAGGAGATCGAGACCAATCTCGGACGGTTCGTCACCATCATCGAGCCGGCGCTGCTGGTGATCATGGGCGTGGTGATTGCGGGGCTGCTGCTGTCCCTGTATCTGCCCCTGTTCAACCTGTCGTCGGCGCTGAGCAGCAGCTAGGACCACCAGCAGGACCATGGACGAAAAGGTCGACATCGCCACCGCCGAGCACGCGGAACTCTACGCCGAGGCCAGCGTCAACGAGCAGAGCGCCGCCGAGCGCGCCGCGGAGATGGCGCAGGCGCGCCGCCTCGCCGAACGCTACCGGCTGCCGTTCCTCGATCTGGCGCACTTCAACATCGACCACGACCTGTTCCGCAGCATCCCGGCGGAGCTGATGCTGCGCTACGGGTTCGTGCCGTTCGGCCGGGACGGCACCACGCTGGTGATCGTCATCAGCGATCCGACCGACCTGCCGATGCTCGACGAGCTCGGCATGCTGCTCGGCACGCCGATCCGCGCGATGGTCGCGCCGCCGTCGGCGATCCAGGCGATTCTGAAGAAGAGCGAGAGCTCGACGCGGGTGCTCGAGGACGCCACCGAGAGCTTCCAGCTGCAGATCCTCCACGAAGACGATCAGGGGGAGGACCAGCTCACGGTCGAGAAGATGACCGCCGACGCCAGCCCGGTCATCCGCCTCGTCGACACCACCATCTTCACCGCGATCCAGCGGCGGGCCAGCGACATCCACATCGAGACGCAGGACGATGCCGTCTACGTGAAGTACCGCATCGACGGCGTGCTGCAGTCGGCGATGCGGCCGATCGACAAGCGCTTCCACAGCACGATCATCTCGCGCGTCAAGGTCATGGCGGAGCTCGACATCGCCGAGAAGCGCATCCCGCAGGACGGCCGCTTCAAGCTGCGGGTGCCGGGGAAGACGATCGACTTCCGCGTCTCGGTGATGCCGAGCGCGCACGGCGAGGACGCGGTCATCCGCATCCTCGACAAGGAATCGATCAGCGAGCAGTTCCACGAGCTGCGGCTCGACATCCTCGGCTTCCCCGACATGGAGCTGAAGCGCTTCCGCAAGTACATCGCCGAACCCTACGGCATGGTGCTGGTCACCGGCCCGACCGGCAGCGGCAAGACGACGACGCTCTACGCCGCGCTGTCGGAGATCAAGACCATCGAAGACAAGATCATCACCATCGAGGATCCGGTCGAGTACCAGTTGAAGGGCATCACCCAGATCCCGATCAACGAGAAGAAGGGGCTGACGTTCGCCCGCGGCCTGCGATCGATTCTGCGCCACGATCCCGACAAGATCATGGTCGGCGAGATCCGCGACAACGAGACGGCGCAGATCGCGATCAACTCGGCGCTGACCGGGCATCTGGTGTTCACCACCGTCCACGCCAACAACGTCGTCGACGTGCTGGGGCGGTTCCTGAACATGGGCGTCGAGCCGTATCAGTTCGTGTCGGCGCTGAACTGCGTCCTCGCGCAGCGGCTGGTGCGCAACATCTGCGCCCACTGCAAGCGGCCGGCGAAGGTGACCCGGGAGTACCTGATGGAGTCCCAGCTCGATCCGACCCTGGCCGACAGCGGGCTGTTCTTCGAGGGGGCCGGCTGCATCGAGTGCGGCGGCACCGGGTTCAAGGGGCGGACCGCCATATGCGAGCTGCTCGATCTGACCGATAACATCCGGGAGATCATCCTCGCCCGGCGGCCCAATTCGGAGATCAAGAAGGCGGCGCGGGACGAGGGGATGCGCTCGCTGCGCGAGTCGGCGGTGGAGCGGGTCCTGGCCGGCATCACCACGCTGCGCGAGATCAACAAGGTGACATTCGTCGAATGAGTCCGCTGCCCGGCTTCTTCACGAGCCCGCCTCCGTCGGTGGGGGTCGAGATTGCGTCCGATCGCGTCACCGCGGTGTCGCTGGTACGGCAGGGCGACAGCTGGGGCGTCGGCGCGCACGGCAGCGAACGGCTGCCGCCGGGCGTGGTCACCCCGGCGCTCAACGCCGTCAACATCCACGACCCGCGCGCCGTCGCCGCGGCGCTGCGGGCCGCGTTCGACAAGCTGGGCGCCCGCGCCCGGCGCATCGCGCTGGTGATCCCCGACACGGCGGCGAAGGTGTCGCTGCTCCGCTTCGAGAAGGTGCCGTCGCAGAACGATCTCGACCAGTTGATCCGCTGGCAGATGCGGAAGGCGGCGCCGTTCAAGCCGGAAGAGGCGCAGCTCTCGTGGGCGCCCGCCGCAGCCCTGCCGGGCGGCGGCCGCGAGTATCTGGTCACGCTGGCGCGCCGTGACATCGTCGAGAGCTACATGCGGGTGTGCGCCGACGCCGGCGCGGAGGCGGGGGTCGTCGATCTCGCGTCGCTGAATCTGGTCAATGCCGCGATCGCCTCCGTCGCCGATGCCTCCGGCGACTGGCTCGTGGTGCACGTGGCGCCGGACTATGCGACGCTCGCCATCGTCAGAAACAAGGACCTGATCTTCTTCCGTACGCGCCCCTCGACCGGCTCGGGGCGCCCTGAGGCTCTCGAAGGGGGGCAGCTCGAAGGGGAGGCGGATCTGGCGGACGTGGTGCACCAGACGAAGATGTATTACGAAGACCGGCTCGAGGGGGCGCGATTCGCGCGCGTGGTGCTGTCGGGTGCGGCGGCGCGCGGCGCCGACGGCGGCGAGCGCCTGCGGCGCAGCCTGGAGGAGCGCCTCGGCGTGAAGGTCGCTCCGGTGGACGCGCTGGCGCCGGCGGCGGGCGTCGTGCTGCGGGAGCGCGTCGCGTAGTGCTGCGCACGAATCTCTCGACCCGCCCGTTCTACAACGAGCGCGGCGTGCACGCCCTGGCGGCGCTGGTCGCCATCGTCGTGCTGGCGGTGACGATCTGGCAGGTCACGCGGGTCGTGCGTCTGTCGGCGTACAAGACCGAGCTGAACGCCGCGATCGCGCGGGACCGCGACGAAGCCCGGCGGCTGTCGGGCGAGGCGGCGGAAATCCGCCGCGGGATGGATCAGAAGGAGCTGGTGGTGGTCGCGGCGGCGGCCAGGGAAGCCAACCAGCTGATCGAGCAGCGGACCTTCTCCTGGACGAAGCTGTTCAATCATCTCGAGGCGACGCTGCCGGAAGACGTCATGCTGACGTCGGTGCATCCGGATTTCGAGGACGGCGTCACGCACATCAACATGGAGATCCAGGGGCGCGGCGGCGACGTGATCGACAGCTTCTGGGAGCGGCTGGAGAAGACCGGCGCGTTCCACGACATCGAGTGGAGCGGCCTGACGGTGACGGAGGACGGCATCCACCGGCTGCAGATGACCGCGGTCTACACCGGAGCGGGACGATGACCCTGTCGCGCGTGCTGTCCGACAAGCGCCGGCTCGTCGTGCCGCTGCTGATCGCGATCGTGGCGAACGTCCTGCTGTATGCGGTCGTGGTGTTTCCGCTCGGGCGGCAGGTCGCCGGCGCCGAGGCCGAAGCCAACACGCAGCACGACCTGCTGAACCGCGCCCGCCAGGATCATCGCGCGGCGAAGGCGACCGTCGCCGGCAAGCAGCAGGCGGATGCGGCGCTGCAGAAGTTCTACAAGGACGTGCTGCCGGTGAGCCAGAGCGCGGCGCGGACGTTGACCTACACCCGCCTGTCGCAGCTCGCCGAACAGGCGAACGTGCGGCTCGAGCAGGGGGCCAACGCGGTGGAGCACGAGAAGGGCAGCACCCTCGCGAAATCGACGACGAGCTACACGCTGACCGGCGACTACCGCAACGTCCGGCGGTTCATCTACTCGCTCGAGACCATTCCCGAGTTCATCGTGCTCGAGAACATCGCCCTGACGTCGCCGGGCGAGCCGTCCGGCGGGCGCACGCTGGCGATGCGTCTCGACATCGCCACGTATTACCGGTCGGGATATGTCGGCAGCTAGCTCGATTCAGCGGCCGCGGACCGGCGTGCTGCTCTTCGCGGCGATCGCCCTGGCGGGCGTGCTGGCGTATACGATGTGGCCGGCGGCCGTACCACAGCCGGCACCGTCTAACCCACCGAGGGAGCAGCAGCGCGCGGAGGCCTCGGCCGCCAACACGGCAGCCTCGGCGGGCGGCACGGCGGCGTCGCCGCTGGACGTGCGGCTGGAGGATTTGAAGCAGCCGCCGCCGGAACCGGGCGCGGACGGGCGCAACCCGTTCCGCTTCTACGTGAAGCCACCGCCGCCTCCGCCGCCGGCGCCGCGGGTGCCCAGGCCCGGCGACAAGGATTACATCGCGCCGCCGCCGCCCGGGCCGCCGCCGCCTCCGCCGATTCCGCCGATCCCGCTGAAGTTCATCGGGACGATGGAGCAGGGGAACAGGAAGGTGGCGATCTTCTCGGACGGGCGCGGGCTGCCGATGTACGCGGCCGAAGGTGAGCTGGTGCTCGGCCAGTACCGCGTGGTGCGGATCCAGATCGAGTCGGTGGTGATGGAGTACGCGGACGGCAAGGGCCGGCAGGTCATCCCGATGCGGGGACAGTGACAAGACGGAAGACGGACACTCAATTTATGAGACGCAAACTCGCCCTGCTTCTGATCGTCGCCATCTTCGCGAGCGGCTGCGCGGCTTCGCGCGCTTTCAGGCGCGGGCAGGAAGCCGTCCGCGTCGCCGACTGGGATGCGGCCGTCGCCCACTTCACCACGGCGGTGCAGGCCAATCCCGACAATGCGGAGTACAAGATCAACCTGCGCCGTGCGCAGGAGGAAGCCGCGCGCCAGCACATCGAGAAGGGACGCGAGCTGGAGAAGCAGGATCAGCTCGAGGGGGCGCTCGCCGAGTACCGCCGCGCGCTCGACCTGGTCGGGAACGACCGGATGACGCGCTCGAAGGTGGCGGAGCTGGAGCGGACCATCCGCGAGCGCATCGAAGCGTCGCGGCCGAAGCCGCAGATCGAGCAGCTGCGATCGCAGGCGTCCCGCCTCGGCGCGCCGCCGCTGTTGAATCCGGCGTCGCGCGAGCCGCTGCGCCTCAACTTCGGCGCGCAGTCCAGCCTCAAGGACATCATCAACTTCATCGGCGTCTCGTCGGGGATCAACATCACCTTCGACGCCGGCTACGTCGACAAGCCGTACAGCGTCAATCTCGAGGGGGTCACCGTCGAGGAAGCGCTGCAGCAGGTGCTGTCGGCGAACCAGTACTACTACAAGGTCGTCAACCCGCGGACGATCATCGTCATCCCCGATCAGCCGGCCAAGCACCAGCAGTACGACGAGCTGGTGCTCAAGGTGTTCTACATCTCGCACGCCGAGGCCACGGAACTGTCGCAGCTGGTGAACAGCATCATGCGCATTCCGCAGATGGCGGTGCAGCCGATGGTGATGCCGAACAAGACGGCGAACACGATCACCGTGCGCGCCACCGCGCCGGTGATGGACGTGTTCGAGCGGCTGATTCGCGCCAACGATCGTCCGCGCGCGGAAGTGGTGCTCGACGTCGAGATCCTCGAGGTGAACCGCAACCGGCTGAAGCGCTACGGCATCAACCTGAGCGCCTACGCGCTGAACCTGCTGTTCTCGCCCGAACTGGCGCCGCCGAACACGACCGCGATCAGCGCGCCGCCGCCGTTCAACCTGAACACGATCTCGCAGGGCATCAGCACCTCCGACTTCTATCTCGGCGTGCCGACCGCCGTGGTCAATTTCCTCGAGACCGATCAGCACAGCAAGACGCTGGCGAAGCCGCAGCTGCGCGGGGCGGAGGGGCAGAAGATGACGCTGAACCTCGGCTCCGAGATTCCGGTGCTCTCCACCGTGTTCGGCGCCGCGGCCGCCGGCGGGTTCGCCACCATCCCGCAGTCGTCCTACAACTACCGGCCGATCGGTGTGAACCTCGACATGACGCCGCGCGTGACCTATGAGGGAGAAATCCTGATCGAGCTGGCGATCGAGAACAGCTCGCTCGGCGCGAATGTCGACGTCGGCGGACAGTCGGCGCCGTCGTTCACGTCGCGCAAGGTCTCCACCCACCTGCGCCTGCGCGAGGGGGAGGCGAACCTGCTCGCCGGCCTGGTGCAGCAGAACACCAACAACAACCGTCAGGGGCTGCCCGGGCTGATGCGGCTGCCGGGCTTCCGGCAGCTCTTTTCCGGGAACGAAGAGTCGTCGGCCGACACCGACATCGTCATGCTGATCACGCCGCACATCGTGCGCGGCCACGATCTGCGGCCAGAGGACGTCGGGTCGATCTACATCGGCACGCAGTCCAACGTCGGACTCTCCGGGCCGCCGCAGTTGATCGCGCCGCAGCCCGAGGCCGCCGCCGGAACGCCGGGGCAGCCGCCGGCCGGAGGGGCGACGGCGCTGCCGGCCGCGCCGCAGACCGGGGTGCCCGGACCGCCCGTGGCCAGCCCTCCCGGCGTGCCCGGGACGGGAGCGCCGACAGCGCCGCCGGGCACGTCGCCGGTGCCGGGCTTCATTCCGCCGCCGCCGGCCGGTACGCCGCCGCCGCCCCTGACGCAGCCCGCGCCGGGTGCGCCGGGGCAGCCCGCCGCGCCGGCGGGCACCGGCACGGGTACGCAGCCGGCTGCGCCGATCGCGCCAGTCACGCCGCCGGCCGGCGCCCCGGCGACGCCGGCGCCGCGCGATCCTTCGGCACCTGCCGCCGCGGGCACGGGCGCCGGGACGCCGCTGGCGACCGCCACGCAGCTGATCGTGACCCCGCCGGGAGAGTTCCGCGTGGCCGGCGGTCCGTACACGGTGCCGATCTCGATCAACAACGCGTCGCGGCTCTCCGCGATCACCGTGACGATCTCGTACAACCCCGCCATCCTGCGCGTGCGCACGGTGCGGGACGGCACGTTCATGCGGCAGGGCGGGCTCACCGCCGCCTTCACCCCGCGCATCGACGCCGCGAACGGCCGGGTCGACATCGCCATTGCGCGCACCGGCGATCAGACCGGCGCGTCGGGCGCCGGCCTGCTGGGCGCGCTGCTGTTCGACGCGCTGTCGCCGGGCACCTCGGCAATCTCGGTCACCGGGATCGCCAGCGCGCCCGACGGCTCCGCCATTCCGCTGACCTTCTCACCGGTGACGGTGGTGGTGCGGTAGGCAGGGATGCTGAAGCGGGACCTGGTCCGATCGGCGTTGCGGCGCAGCGAGGGGTTCACCTTCGTCGAGCTGCTCGTCGTCTGCACCATCCTGCTGATTCTCGCGGCCGCGGTCATGCCGCTGGCGCGTGTGACGGTGCAGCGCCAGCGCGAGGCCGAGCTGCGCCGCGCGCTGCGCGAGATGCGGACGGCGATCGACAGGTTCAAGGACGCGGCCGACGCCGGCGTGATCGCGCCGAGCGAGATCCGCCCCGGCAGCGAGAACTATCCCGAAAGCCTGGAAACTTTGGTCGAAGGGGTCACCAAGAACAACGACGCCACCGGTGTGAAGCTGAAGTTCCTCCGGCGGATCCCGATCGACCCGATGACCAAGTCGACCGAGTGGGGGATGCGCTCGTACACCGACCGGCCCGACTCGACCTCGTGGGGCGGCAGCAACGTATTCGACGTCTACACCAAATCGGACGGGAAGGCACTCGATGGCACGAAATACAAGGATTGGTAGTTCCGGCTTCACGCTCGTCGAACTGCTGATCGTCATCTCGCTGATCTCGATCCTCGCCGCCATGGGGCTGGTGCAGTACCGCAATTCCGTGACCTCCGCGCGCGAAGCGACGCTCAAGACCAACCTGTTCCGCATGCGCGACGCGATCGACCAGTACTACGCCGACAAGGGCAAGTATCCGAGCGCGCTCGATTCGCTCGTGAGCGACGGCTACCTCCGGCGCATTCCGGAGGATCCGTTCACCAAGTCCGCGGACACCTGGACGACGGTGCCGGCGGAGCCGGATCCGAACAACCCGAGCGCCGAGCCGGGCGTCTACGACGTCAAGAGCGGCGCGCAGGGCACCGCGCTGGACGGATCGAACTACTCGGACTGGGATTGATCGCCGGACTCCTGCGCTACCTGAAGGCGCGTCTCGGCCCGATCCTGCAAAGCGACAGCGCGTTCGTCGACGCCGCCTTCCGCGACATCCTCGGCCGCGACGCCGACCAGGGAGGCCTCCAGTTCTATCGCGGCGTGCTGCGCCAGGGCGTCAGCCGCACCGCGGTCATGCTCGACATCATGCGGTCGGAGGAGTTCCGCCGCACGCTCGCTCCCCACGCCGCGTCGACGCTGCCCAATCTCGTCGTCCAGCGTCCCGACCGCTACCGCCGCACCACCGATCGCGTCAACGGCAGCTCGATGCTCGTGTTCGAGATCGCGCAGCCGTCCGACGTCGACTGGCTCGAGCGCGCGATCGTCGACAACGGCTACTACGAGGCGCCGGGCGTCTGGATCCTCGACGTCGATTTCGACAAGCGGCTGATCGCCGAGATGATTGCGGCGTTCGCGCCGTCCGCCGCGATCGAGCTGGGATGCGCCGCGGGCGCGGTCCTGCAGTGCCTCGACGACCTCGGGATCGCCGCCGAAGGGGTCGAGATCAGCGCCATGGCCATCGCCAGGGCCGGCGAGCGCGTGCGATCGCGCATCCATCACGGCGATCTCCTGGCGCTGGGTCTGCGGACGCGCTACGACCTGCTGTTCGGGCTCGACATCTTCGAGCACCTCAATCCCAACAAGCTCGACGCCTACATCGATCGCATCGCCGAGGTCACATCGGACGACGCGTTCCTGTTCTGCAACATTCCGGCGTTTGGCGCGGATCCGGTATTCGGCACGGTGTTTCCGTTCTATGTGGACGGCTGGGCGGAGGACGCGGCCGCGGGGCGCCCGCTGCGCAGCATCCACGTCGACGATGCCGGATACCCCATTCACGGGCATCTCACCTGGGCAGACGCGGCGTGGTGGACGCGGCGGTTCGAACGCGCGGGGTTCGTGCGCGAGGCCGAGATCGAGCGCGCATTCCATCGCAAGTACGACGGCTACATGGAGAAGCGCTCGCCGGCGCGGCGGGCGTATTTCGTGTTCGGAAAAAAGGAATCGGCCCGTCGCCGGGCCGATGTCCTTGCGCGAATCGCGCAGCCGTCCGT